>CAYQMQ010000187.1:0-4716 GCA_964418395.1 uncultured Actinomycetota bacterium | reverse complement strand
ATGGGGACCACACACCGACCACCACGGCAACCCCCTGCCCTTCTGACACCCCACCCCCACCCACAATCTCGGGCACACCGACCGCCCGCACCGCCACCCCACGGCGGCCGCGGGCCGTCGGCCTGTTCCTATGCCGATCCCGGGCAGGGCCCACCCCGCGGAAGCCGCCGGGCTCAGCCGTCCGCGAGCGCGTGCTCCATCAGGCCCAGCGGCGGGGCGCCGAGCGACAGCAGCGCGGCGTGGAACCTCCGGTGGGTGTAGGCCGCGCCCCACTCACGCCGGGCTCGGTCCCGGAGGGCGCGGATCGCGAGCTTTCCCCACGTGTAGCGGCCGTAGGTGGGATCGAAGGCTGCGCGGGCGGCCTCGCTGCGCGCGGCGCTGCGCTGCAGGAACGCCTCGTCGGTGAAGCGCCGCTCGGCCTCCTCGACGGTCATGGCCCCGGAGTGGACACCGACAGCGGCCGCGAGCCGCACCGCGCGGATGAGGGCCTCGAGGGCCACCCCCACCTGATAGCGCGGGTCGCCCGCGCGGAAGCCCTCCTCGAGCAGGAGCTCCTCCATGTCGTGGGCCCATCCTTCGATGAAGGCGTCGGACAGGCACACCTTGCGGACCGGTCCGGCCACCTCGCGCAGCGCCCGGAAATGTGTGAAATGGCCGGGCGCAACCTCGTGCACGGTGATGGCCGGCAACGAGGCGCGGTTGAACACCTCCAGCCACGCGTCGCGGTCGGCCGGCGACCAGGACGGGTCCGGCGGGGTCACGAGGTAGCGCGAGGGGGCGTCGGGCGCGAACGGGCCGACCGGCTCCAGCATCGCGGTGACATGCGCCTTCGAACCCGGGGCCGGACCGACCCAGCACTCGCCGCCGTGCTCGGGCACGAGCCCGGCGGCGTCCACCCATGCGCGCACCTCGCCGGTGACCGCGCGGGCCTCGTCCAGCACCTCGTCGGCGCGGGGGAAGTCGGCGCGAAGCGCCATCACCACGTCAGCGGTGGGCCGGCCCGGATCGAGCGCGCCGGCGGCGTCGTCGAGCATCCCCCGCAAGCGGGTGATCTCGGCGTCGGCGCGGGCGGCCAGCTCGCCGAGGTCGACGTCGGCTCGCTCGGTCACCGACAGCCACCGTGCGAGCGTGGCGGACCCGAGAGCCGCCTCCGCCTCGCTGTGGGCCGCCAGCCACTGCAGGCGGTCCACGAACCGCTGGTGGGCGGCCAACGCGGCGTCGTCGTGCTCGTGCGGCTCGAGGTCAGCGGTCAGCGCCCGGGCCGAGGGCAGCAGCGCCGCGGCGACCGTGGCCGGGACGGCGTCGAGGGCGGCGAGGGCAGCATCCACCGCGTCGGGCCAAGCGGCCAGGTGCGCACGGCGCAGCGCGGCGCGCCGGCCGGGCTCGATGCCCGGCCGGTCGTAGGCGCTCAGGTCGAGGTTGGCCATGTGCGGCGTGGGATTCCACCGGTGGACTTCCAGCTCGCCGAGCTCGTACCGCGCCCCCGCTTCGGCGGTGGACAGCAGCGCCTCGTCCACCGGGGCGGGCCGGGCCGGCCCGCCCAACCGCGCCAAGCCGGCGCGGACCCCGGCGGGCGAAAGGTCCTGGGCCCGCCCGTCGTAGGCGGACAGGCCCAGCGTCCGCGCGCCGGACACCGACAGGTCGAGCAGGGCGCGCAGCCGGTCGTCGGCCAGAGGGTCCTCGTGGCTCGAGGTCATGGGCGGCTCTCAGGAGACGAGGTCATGGACAGCTCTCGAAAGACGGCGTACGGCCGGGATCGTTGGCCACGACAGCCCCGAAAAAGGTGACGAGGATGCCCCCGACCTCAATCGTACGATCGGTCAGTCCAGTACCGTCCGTCCGGACGTGGCACACCCGCTGATCATCAGCCGCCTGCGGTTCCTCGTCCGCGTGCTGTCTCGGCGAGGGCCGTTGCATCCACGGTGGCGCGTGGCGGTCACCGTCGCCGTCGTCGGGGGGCTGTTGACCGCCCCGCTGCCGGATGGGGGCACGATCGGCACGGCGATGGTCTCGCTGGGGCGGGAATGGGGCGGCTGCGTGGTCCACGGGCGGCCTCCCGAGCCCGCGTGGCGTGACGCCGGCACGACCGCCGTCACGACGGCGCCGGACCTCGAACAGGCCGAACCGACCGTCGACGGGCTTCCGGTGGTCGTGCCGCGGCTGCAGGTGCCCAGCGTCGAGTCGGCGGCTCACGTTCACCCCGACCGGCCGGGCTCCCACCCCCGAACGGTGCGGGTGGCCGTGATCGACTCGGGCGTCCAGGCCGACCATCCCGACGTCGCCGCGGTCCGCCCGGGGCTCGACCTGGTCAACCCGTGCGGCGACGGCCGCCAGGACGTCACCGGTCACGGGACCATGGTCGCGGGGGTCATGTCCTCGGTGAGCTACGGTGCCTCACCGCGGGTGGATGTGCTGCCCGTGCGGATCTCGCTGCACAACGGCCACCATCTACCGTGGATGTCGGCGGCCGCGGTGATGTACGCAACCAACCGCGACGCCGACATCATCAACATGAGCTACGCGAACCAGCGGCGCCGGGCCTCCCTGGTGGAGCGGGCGGCGATGCGGTATGCCGCCAACCGCGGCGTGGCGCTGGTGGCCGCGGCCGGCAACAACCCCGACCGTCCCGCCGGCTATCCGGCGGCTTATCCGGAGACGCTGTCGGTGACCTCGATCGACGCTGACGGCCACCTGTCGCTGTTCGCCGCTCGCCGGGGCGTGATCGACGTCGCGGCTCCCGGCTCACGGGTGCTCACGTTGTGGCCCGACGGGTCGGCGCGGGTGGCCTCCGGCACCTCGCTGGCCACGCCGGTGGTCAGCGCCGCGATCGCCCAGCTGTTGCTGACCGAGCCCTCCTTGTCGGGCACGGACGCGGTCGGCCTGCTGCGCAGCTCGACCAGCGCGCCGCGCTATCCGGAGTCCGAGCCCCACTTCGGGATCCTCGACGTCAGCGGGGCGCTCACGAGCCTGTGCCGGCCGGTCGGCGCCTGCCGCGAGGATCGGGATCCGCCCCTCGACAACGCGTCGGTCGGGCCGGCGTTCCTGCCCCGCGACCCTCCGGTGGGGACGACCGCCCAGCCGCTGTCGGGGCAGGGCGCGGGCCGATGAGCGCACCGTGGTGGCAGACCGGCGTGGTGTACCAGGTCTATCCCCGCTCGTTCCTGGACACCAGCGGCACCGGGGTGGGCGATCTGGAGGGGATCCGCCAGCGGCTCGACTACCTCGCCTGGCTCGGGGTGGACGCGGTGTGGCTGTCGCCGATCTACCCGTCGCCGATGGCCGACTTCGGCTACGACGTCGCCGACCACTGCGACGTCGACCCGATGTTCGGGTCGCTGGCCGGCTTCGACCGCCTGCTCGGCGACGCCCACGAGCGCGGGCTGCGGGTGCTGCTCGACTGGGTCCCGAACCACACCTCCGATCGCCACCGGTGGTTTCTGGCCTCGCGGAGCTCGCGCGCCGATCCGCACCGCGACTGGTACCTGTGGCGCGACGGCCGCGGTGACCAGCCCCCGAACAACTGGACGCGCGCCTTCGACGGCGGGCCGGCGTGGACCTGGGACGAGCCCACCGGCCAGTGGTATCTGCACCTGTTCCTGCCCCAACAGCCCGACCTCAACTGGGACCACGGCGAGGTCGTCGAGGCGATGCATGACGTGTTGCGCTTCTGGCTGGATCGCGGCGTCGACGGGTTCCGCGCCGACGTGGTCCATCTGATCGGCAAGGACCCCGAGCTGCCCGACGATCCGCCCCACCGCGTCGGCCTGGCCCGGCCCGGCTTCCACGACGACCCCCGGACCCACGAGCTGCTGCGGGGCATCCGTGGCGTGCTCGACGCCTACCCGGGCGAGCGCGCGATGGTCGGCGAGATCAACCTCGACGACCCCGCGGCGATCGTCGGCTATCACGGGGCGGGCGATCAGCTGCACCTGTCGTTCAACTTCGTGCCGCTGCACCAGCCGTGGGACGCCGCCTGCTGGCGGCGGGCGATCGCCGAGGTGGAACACCATTACCGCGGCGACCACGCCTGGCCGACGTGGGTGCTGTCCAACCACGACACGCCGCGCCACCGCACCCGGTACGGCGGGTCGGAGGCGCGGGCCCGCGCCGCGGCGGTGCTGCTGCTGACCCTGCGCGGCACCCCGTTCCTGTACGCCGGCGAGGAGCTCGGGCTGGCCGACGCCGCGGTCCCGCCCGAGCGCCGGGTCGACCCCGGCGGCCGGGACGGGTGCCGGGCGCCGATCCCGTGGGAGCCGGGAACGGGGCACGGCTGGGCCACCGCCGATCCGTGGCTGCCGTGGCCGCCCGAGCCCGGAACGCGCAACGCCGAGCGGCTCGGCGCCGACCCCGGCTCCATCCTGCACCGCTACCGGGCGCTGCTGGCCGCCCGGCGCGCCAGTCCGGCGCTGCACCGCGGCGACCTGCGGCTGTGGGAGCTTGCCGACGACGTGGTCGCCTACGAACGCGCCGCCGGCGGCGACCGGCGCGTGGTGCTGGTGAACTTCGCCGACGAGCGCCGCGCGGTCCCGCTGGAGGGTGCCTGGACCGTGGAAGTCGCCAGCGACGGGCGGGGCGAGGGCGAGCGCTACGGCGGCGAGCTCGCCGCCGAGCAGGCGGTGCTGCTGTGCTGACGGCGGCGAACGCAACAAGACCCCTTGCACCAGCAAGGGGTCTGTGAGTGGAGGCGGCGGGAGTCGAACCCGCGTCCTGGTGCCC
>CAYQMQ010000186.1:0-4716 GCA_964418395.1 uncultured Actinomycetota bacterium | reverse complement strand
GACCTCGTCGCCGCCGCCGGTCGGGTCCTCGCCGCCGGTCGGGTCCTCGCCGCCGGTCGGGTCCTCGCCGCCGGTCGGGTCCTCGCCGCCGTCGACGGGGTCCTCGCTGCCCTCGAGGGGGTTGTCGCTGCCCTCGAGGGGGTTGTCGCCGCCCTCGAGCGGCTCGTCGCCCTCTTCCTGTTGCAGCGAGGCCTCGCCGTCGGTGGCCCCGCCGTCCTGCTGGGCCTCGTTGTGGGCGTCGACCAGGTCCTCGGCGATCTGGCGGATGTCGGGCTGGTCGCCGGACTGGGTCTGGGCGCCGGGGGAGAGCCCCGACCCTTCGAGGATGCTGCCGATCTCGTCGGCGTTGAGGTCGAGCTCGCCCTCGAGCTGGCCGATGAGCTCGTCCAGCTGGTCCTGGCTGAGGCCGTCCTCGCCGCCGAGCAGCTCCTCCAGCAAGCCTTCGAGGTCGCCGATATCGCCCAGCAGCTCCTCGGTGAGCGACAGCTCGAGATCGAGCGCGCCGCCTTGGGCGTCGGCGACGGTCCGGCTGCCGTCCACGCTGGCGTTGGCCGTCGCCCGGCCGATGCTGGCAGTGGCCAGCGGCTCGAGTTGATCGAGCTGGAAGGCCGTCGCGTCGGCGGACTGGCTGCCCTCGGTCACCGCGACCGAGGCGGTGTCGCCGATCAGCGCCTCTCCGGCCGCGTTGGCGCAGGCCAGGGCGTCGCTGCAGGCCTCGCCGTTGGTGGCGGACTGGATGCCCGCGTTCGACTGGCCGATCGTCAGCCCTTCCTCGGCCAACTGGACGTCGAACCCGCCCCCGTCGGCGGTGGCGATGAAGCGGGCCCCCTGCGCCGCGTCGGGCAGGCCAGTGCCCTCCTGTTGGGCCTCGGTGCCGTCCTCGCCGCCGAACGGGTCCTCGACCGGGTCTTGGGCGGAGGCCGGTAGGACGCCCAGAGCGAGCACGGCTGCTGAGAGGGCGGCCAAGATGCGAAGTCTTGTCATGTTCTTCCCCCGATTTCGGGTGGCGGGTTCTGGCTTGTGGTGTCGGGCTCGCGGGCACCCGGCAGGGCGCGGTGCGCAGGTTGCTGGCAGACGCTCGCAGCCCTCCTAACGACCGGAACCCGGAGTAGTCACGGTCAGCGGTGGAGCCCGCGCCCGCATGGCGCGTAACAGCCTAGTGCGTCGTCCGACCGAATGAAAGGAAGCGGGTGGCTCACACCAGATCGGGGTGCTGGGTCATGAAGGCTGCGTCCTGACGGCCGAGCTCGGTGGCCGGCTCCCAGCCGTGGAGCCACTCGCGGGAGATCCGATGCCAGTTGTTGCGGGCCCGCAGCCGGGCCAGCAGGGAGTTTACCCCCCACTGGATCCGGTTGAGCAGCAGGTGGTCGGCCGGAAGGTTCAGCCGTCGCAGCACGTCGATCGGGCCGTACCGCGGGTCGGTGGTGGACCGCAGCACCGACGTGGCGAACTCGGGGGTGTAGGTGAACTCGGCGTCTTCGATGATCGGCTGGTGGAAGTGCCGGAACCAGTCCATCAGCCGGTCCCAGTCCGGCTCGTAACCGCTGGGGACGAAGTCCGCCTCCCGCAAGGCGATGGCCAGGGCCCGGCGATCGTGCTGGACCACCGCCTCGACCACGTTGAGGATCGCCGCGAGCACCGAGGACGGGAACACCTTGACGCTCCCGAAGTCGAGCACCGCCATCGTCCCGTCGCCCGGGAAGAGGTAGTTGCCCGGGTGCGGGTCGGCGTGGAACAGCCGGAAGCGGTGCAGCGACCCGTAGAAGAAGCGGTACAGCATCTCGGCGTAGCGTTGCCGCTCGGCCTCCTCGGCCTGGCTGGCCATCTCGTCGAAGGAGGCCCCGCGCATCTCCTCGACCACCAGCACCCGCGGCCGGCACCACTCGTGGTGGACCGCAGGGATGCGGATGAAGGGATGGCCGTGGTAGCGGTCGGCGAATGCCTGCTGGTACTGCGCTTCGCGCTGATAGTCGAGCTCGTCGAGCAGCCGCTCGGTGAGCTCGTGCAGCAGCGGTTTGACCTCGAGGTTGGGGGACAGGACGCGCATGAGCGGCGCCAGCGACCCGACGTTGGCCAAGTCGGCCTCGACGGCCTCGGCCACGCCCGGGTACTGCACCTTGGTGATCACCCGGCTTCCGTCAGGCAGGCGGGCGCGATGGACCTGGCCGATGCTGGCGCTGGCGATCGGGTCCCGCTCCCACTCGGCGAACACCTGGTCGGGTGGGGCGCCGAAGTCCTCGGCGATCACCCCGGCGATCGCCTCGGGATCGACCGGCGGCGCCTCCGTGCGCAGCCCCGCCAGCACGTCCTGATAGGTGGTCCGGACGTCCTCGGGCAGGTCGAGATCGACGAACGAGGCGATCTGGCCCAGCTTCATCGCCGCGCCCTTCATCGACCCCAGCAGCTCGGCGATGCGCTCGGCGCTGGCGGCGTGGAACTCCTGGGTGGCGAGCTCGCTGTTGCGCAAGCCCCGCACCTTCGACGCCACGTAGCCGGCCCCGGTGGACGCCGACAGCCGAGCCAGCTGGGTGCCGCGCTGACGACGCGTGCCCAGCGGCCGGTCGGCGGCATGGTCGCGGGAGGGCTGCCTGCCCGGATCGTCCGAGTCGTTTGGGCGCTCAGGGTCTGCGCCGGTGCCACGTCGAGCCATGTGGTCGCCTAGTGTGCCGGTGCTGGTTGTCGTGTGCCCGACCACGGCCGATCGGGCCGGCCGACGGCCCCGACCCATGTCGAGGAGCGCTGATGGATTCCACCACGATTTCGGTCGAAACCCGCGAGGAAGTCGCCGTCGTCGATCTCACCGGGCGGGTGGCGAGATGGGTCGCTGACCGCGGTGACGGGCTGTGTCACGTGTTCGTGCCCCATGCCACGGCGGGCGTGGCGCTCATGGAGCTCGGCGCCGGCAGCGAACGCGACGCCCGCACGGCGCTGGAGGCGCTGCTGCCCCGCGACGACCGGTGGGTTCACGCCCACGGCAGCCCCGGCCACGGTGCTGACCACCTGCTGCCGCTGCTGATCGCCCCCTCGGTGTCGATCCCGGTGCTGGACGGGCGGCTCGCGCTGGGCACGTGGCAGTCGATCGCGCTGATCGACACCAACCGCGACAACCCGGACCGCACGGTCCGGGTAAGCTTCCTTCCGGGTTAGGTGGCCCACCATCGCCCCGCACGCGCACAGGTCAGCACCCGGCTGTGCGGGCGGGCCGCACCATCGCCACGCGCCACCGGCACGGCCACGGCACCGTCCAGAGCCGTGTTGAGCCGAGCAGCCGCTCAAGCAGCGAAGCGGTAGCGGACCTAAACCTGGCCGGTGGTGCGGCCAACGGAGGGCCGCTGCCGGCCAGACGTGATCAGCCGCCGGAGCCTCCCTCGGTGTCAGCCTCGGCGCCGTCGTCGATGCCGCCGCCGTCGCCGGGCGCGTCGACGTCGTCTTCCTCCTCGGGAGGCTCGGGCAGCACGTCGTAGGCCGAGGCGGTGTAGCGCACCGACGGATCCCACATGATCCACTCGTCGATCCCGGCGTCGGCGGTGGCCCGCAGCTGCTCGCGCACCTGGGGCTCGCCGTGGGGACCGCCGAGCTGGAAGTCCTGCAGCCAGGGGATCACCCGGGCGCGCTTGCCCTCGGTCGACTCGACGAAGTCCAGCAGCGAGCGGTGGGTGATCGCATAGGGGTCGGCGTTGGGGTCGGGCACGTCGTACTCGCCGGGACCCCAGTGGCTGTAGTAGACCATCGGGCAGATGTAGTCCAGGTGCTCGGCCATCGCCGGGATGTCTTGGGCGATCTGGGTGGGACGGGTCGCGGCGATGCCGAACACCGAGGCGCCGTGGCCGGCGCCGTAGCGGGTGATGAGCTCGTCGGCCTCGGCGAGGAAGCTGACGACCGACTCCTCGGGGGTCGTGCCGGCGTCGAGCCCGCCGAAGTAGTACTCCTCCTCGGGGCCGCCGGGGCGGCGGATGTAATCCCACAGGATGTCGTCCACGCCGGCGCGGACCGCCTCCTCGGCGAGGTCGTAGTGGTACTGGCGCACCCGCTCGTGGGCGAAGCTGGTGAACCCGGCGTACTTGCCCGTGTACATCGTCCCGCGTGGGCGCTGGAGGACCATGTCGCGGTCGCCGTTCTCCCAGGCGTACTGGGACAGCACCGGGTCGGCGAAGGCCACGATCCGCCCCACCACGCGGACACCGCGGGCGTGCAGCTCGGCGACGGCCTCCTCGAGGTCCCAGGCGTCCAGATCGGCCCCGATCTCGTTGGCGAGGTCCACGTCGGTGTCGTAGGAGATGTGGCCGCCTTCGTCCTTGAGGTCCAGCTGCACGGTGTTGATCCGGCCCTCCTCAGCCATGCG
Source organism: uncultured Actinomycetota bacterium (assembly GCA_964418395.1). Classification (GTDB taxonomy): domain Bacteria; phylum Actinomycetota; class Nitriliruptoria; order Euzebyales; family Egibacteraceae; genus QS-5-72-10. Next base: position 374 of record CAYQMQ010000186.1, on the reverse strand, counting down.
CAGGATCGGCTCGCGGAGCTGGTCGGAGCTCCAACCCCAGATCGACACGTGCAACGCGTTGATCTGTTCCACGTCGCTGCGGGAGGGCACCCACGCGGTAGCGGTCTCGACCGTTGCGACGTTGCCCACCGCGTCGGTGGCGCGCGCCTCGATGGAGTCGGCCTGGGAGCCGTCGATCTCGACGCTGAAGGCGCCGCCCTCGTCCACGGTGCCGGACTTGCCGTTGACCTCGACCTCGGCCTCCGGCTCGGAGCGCCCCGTCACGGCCAGCGGCTCCTCGCCCACGGCGACCTCGAGCGGGTCGAGCTCGAGGTCGGGTGGCTCGGTGTCGACGGTGAACGTCCACCGCTCGTCGAGCTCGGCGGTGCGCCAGC
>CAYQMQ010000185.1:0-4735 GCA_964418395.1 uncultured Actinomycetota bacterium | reverse complement strand
CCCGAGCCCCTCGAGGCCCCCGAGGTGGTGTTGCAGCTTCACCACGACGCTCCTTGTCGTTGCGGCACCGGCCCGCGACTTGCCCGGCAGCGGCGTGCCGGCCGAGTATACGGGCCGGCGCGCCACAGGCCATCCGCCGATGGCTCTGCGGAAGCCAACGATCAGCCGGCCGTCGACGGGGGGGGCGGCCGTGGCCTCTCGGCCCGCACCCGCGGGGGTCAGGAACAGCCCGTGCGCGTCTCGCCGTAGCACTCGTCGTCGCCGTCGCCGCCGACCACGTGATCGTCGCCCTCGCTGCCTGAGACGACGTCGTCGCCGTCGCCGCCGACCACGTGGTCGTCGCCTTGGTCGCCGAAGAGGACGTCGTCACCGTCACCGCCGAGGAGCCGGTCGGCGCCGTGATCGCCGAAGACGACGTCGCCGCCCGGTCCGGCGGTGACATGGTCGTCCCCCTCGCCGGCGTACACGACGTCGTGGCCGCCTCCGGCAACGATCCGGTCGGCGCCCGCCGAGCCACAGATCACGTCGTCGCCGGGCGTCCCCTGGATGCGACCTGCCCCGGTGACGGTGCAGGGCAGCCGCCTGCCCCAGTCGCAGCGGAAGTCGAACACCTCCTCGTCGACCTCGGTGACGTTGTCGTGGTCGCTGCCGTCGACGGCGTTCATGGTGACGACGTCGATCTTCGGCGGCGGGAAGCCCCGATTCCAGGCGATCCTGGTGCCATCCGGCGACCACACCGGGAAAGCGTCGAAGAACACCTCGTCGTCGGTCAGCCGGACGGCGTCGCCCGAGCCGTCGGCGGCGGTGCGGTAGATCTCCAACTGCGGACCGTGGGGCGCCCGCCGGCTGTGGAACGTCAACTGGTTGCCGTCGGGCGACCAGGAGGCGTGCGCGTCCTCCCCCGCAGAGGTCGTGACCCGACGGGGGTCCGTTCCGTCGGCTGCCATCGTGTAGACCTCGAAGTCCCCGTCGTCGCGGTTGGTGGTGAACGCGATGCGGTCGCCGTCCGGCGACCAGTGGGCGAAGGAGTCCTGGAAGGTGTTGGTGGTCAGGCGCGTCGGGTTGGCGCCGTCGGCGTCCATGGTCATGAGCTCAAGATCGCTGTGGCCCGCCCCGTCGGGAATCTCGTCGGCGAAGCGGGCGCTGTGGAAGGCGATCTTGGTGCCGTCCGGGCTGAAGCTTCCGGGACGATCCTCACCGGGCGCGAACGTCAGCCGCCGCAGGCCGCTGCCGTCCTGGTACATCGTCCAGATCTCCTGGTCGCCCGTGCGCTGGCTCATGAACGCGAGTCGGACACCGTCCGGCGACCAGGTGGCTTCGAAGTCGGTCGCGTCATCGTGGGTCAGTCGCCGGACGTCGCTGCCGTCGGGGTTGTAGGTGTAGATCTCGAAGTTGCCGTCACGATTGCTGGCACACGCCAGCCTCCCGTTGTCGCCGGGGAACGCGGCCTGCACCTGCGGTGCGCTGGCCGCCGCGACGGCCAACAGCAACGTCACGGCCACCCCTACGAGGATCGGGCGACGTCCCGGCCGCGCCTCCGCCGACCCCCACCGTGGACCTCGCAATCCCCGCATACGACCACCTTCCCGTTCGAGGATGGACAAATCAGGCTGACTATAGACCGCCGGTACCCCGTGTCAATGGGCGAACCGGCGGGGCCACCCCAGTGGCTCTTGGGAAGCCAAATCAGCTGGCCGTCGACGGACGTGTGGCCATGGCCGGTTCGCGCCACATCGGCCACAGCGACGGCCCGTTCGGCACGGTGAGCTCACCCACGGTGGCAAAGCCGTGGCGCTGGTACAGCCGCCGGTTGGCCTCGCTGGTGGCCTCGAGGTAGGCGGGCGTGGCGGTGGCGTCGCACCGCTGCAGCACCGTGGTCAGCAACCGGCTGCCGAGACCGCCTCCCCGGTGCTCGGGCACCACGCCCACGAACTGCAGGTAGAAGCAGGGCTGGCTGGGGTGGTGTTGCTCGAGGAGCGCGTCGAGCTCGAGGGCCCGGTCGGCGTCGTCGCCGAGGGCGGCGGCCAGCCGCTGGCCAAATGCCTCGGCGTGCTCTTCGGGGATGGGTTCACTGCCGGCCGGAGCCCACAGCGCCGCGCCGGCGCCGTCACCGGCGAGATACGTCTCACCCTGGGGCAGATACACCTCGGCGAAGGCGGCAAACGCCGGCGGGAGCCGGTCACGGCGGCGGTCCGGATCCGGGACGATCCAGGCGAACACGGGATCGTCGTGGAACGCCCGCGCGAGCACCTCGCTGAGCGTGGGCGCATCGGCGGGCCCGGCGAGGGCGATGTCGGTCGTGGCGGTGGACTTCATGGCCATCCCCTTCTCGGTGGTCGACAGATAGCACGGCCGTGCGCTCTAAAGGTTGCACGCTCGTGCTATCTTGTCAATCATGGATCGAGACCGGCCCACTGAGCCGCAACGGCGCTCGGATGGCGAGCACACCCACGCCGCGATCCTCGACGCCGCGATGCGGCTGGCCTCGATCGAGGGGCTGGGCAGCCTCACGATCGGGCGGCTCGCCCGCGAGCTCGGGGTCAGCAAAAGCGGGGTGTTCGCCCACTTTCGCTCCAAGGAGCGCCTGCAGATGGAGACGATCGAGGCCGCCCGCCGCGTGTTCGAGCGCGAGGTCTTCGAGCCGGGGCTGGCCGCGCCCGAGGGCCTGGCTCAGCTCGAGGGGCTGTGCGAGGCCTACCTGTCGTATGTCGAGCGGGGCGTGTTCCCCGGCGGCTGCTTCTTCGCCCAGCTCCTCGCCGAGTTCGACGCGCCCGCCGGGTTGATCCACGACGAGGTCGCGGCCGACCAGCGGGGGTGGCTGAGCCTCCTGGCGGGCCTGGCCGACACCGCCCGGCAACGAGGCGAGCTCGATGCGGCCACCGACCCGGCCCAGCTGGCCTTCGAGCTGTGCGCCCCGATGGACCTGGCCAACTACCAGGCCATGCTCCATCGGGACGCGTCGATCGTCGAGCGGGGCCGCGAGGCGGTGCGCGCCACGCTCGCCAGGGCCGCCCTGCACCCGAGCTGATCACCGCGGCGGCCGACCGACACCGCCCGCCACCGACGCGACCCACAGGAGCGAGCTGGACACATGCACCCTTCGGAGTCGGCGGTGCAGCGGGCGGCCGAGGTGATCGGGTTCGACCCGGCTCGGCCCCGCCCCCACGGCTACATCGACCTCCTCGACGCGGAGCCGGCGCCCACCGGCTTCGCCCAGCGCCTCATGGGCACCCGGCTGGTGCCGGCCATCTACGAGCGCTGGTGGCGCCCGGCCCTGGCCCGCCTGGTGAAGGGCCCGTCGGGGCCGTCGATGGCCGACGAGCTGCGCGCCGCCCGCCGGCTGCTGGCGGTCACGGAGGGGGCGGTGGTGCTCGACGTGGCCTGCGGTCCCGGCAACGTCACCCGAGCGTTGGCCGCCGACGCCGGCGCGGAAGGCACGGTCGTCGGCGTCGACGTGTCCGCGACGATGCTGGCGCGCGCGGTCGCGGCGACCCGCAGCGACCACGTGGTCTACGTCCGCGGCGATGTCACCGATCTCGCGGTGGGCGAGGCCCGCGTGGACGCGGTGTGCTGCTTTGCGGCCCTGCACCTGTTCGCCGACCCGTGGGCGGCGCTCGACACGATGACGCGGGCGCTGGCACCCGGCGGGCGCGTGGCGATCCTGACCAGCGTCCGCCCGCGCATCCGACCGGGGGCACGGGCAGCCGAGGTGGCCGGCGCCCTGAGCGGCGTGCGCCTCTTCGGCTCCGATGAGCTCGCCGCCGCGCTCTCCGCCCGCGGCTGCGAGCTCACCGCGGCCCAGCGGTTCGGCGTGATCCAGCTGGTCGCCGCCCGCAAAGATCCGCAGGCGCGATGAGCGGGCTCGCCGGGTCCGCTCACGCCAGCTCGCCGAGCGGGCAGAGCGTACCCGCGCTCGACGGGCCCGCCTCGGCCAGCACCGCGTCGGCCAGGCGCTCGCCGAGCTCGGGGGCGCGTTTGAACCAGCCGTCGTCGCCGGCATGGGCGATCGCCAGCGGACCGGCCGCGTACAGACCGCCGCCGCTGGTCACCTCGGTGGACTGGCACGCCGGCTCGAGCACGGCATCCGGCTGCAGGCCCGGCAGCCAGGCGCGCTGGTGCTCGGCGAGGTCGGCCAGCAGCCCGTCGACGCGGCCGGCGGCGGTGTCGGGGCCGGGCACGCGGCCGAGGCGCACCCCACCGGGCACGGGCAGGGCGTAGGCGCCGCTGAGATGGCCGGCAGCCAGCGGCGCGCGGTGGCGCACCACCGGCCAGCTCGCCGCCGGCGGGTGGCCGTCGGCGGGCTGGTGCACCACGGTGATCTGGCGGTGGACGGTGCCCGGCGGCAGCGTCAGCCCGGCGGTCAGCGCCAGCTGCGGGGTGGCCGCCCCGGCGGCCAGCACGCCCCGGCGGGCGCGCCATCGACGGCCGTCGGCGGCGACGGCGACCACCCCGTCGGCGTCGAGATCGAGGCGGTGCACGCGCGCCGGGGTGTGCCAGGCCGCGCCGTGGCGGCGGCTGGCCTCGGCCGCGGCCGGCCAGGCGCGATCGGCCACGACGCTGGCGCCGTCGCGCTGGCACAGCACCGGCCAGCAGGCGCGCAGCTGGGGCCACCGTTCGGCGGCCTCGTCCGGGGCGAGGGTGTCGACGGGCTCGCCGGCGTCGGCGAGCGCGGCGGCCACCGCCTGCCGCTCGGACGGCGGGAGGTGCTCGACGGTCTCGGTCGGGGACAGCAGCC
>CAYQMQ010000184.1:0-4748 GCA_964418395.1 uncultured Actinomycetota bacterium | reverse complement strand
CCCGCCTCGCGGGCGGCGTCGAGGGCGGCGGCCACCGTCTCGCGCAACAGCTGCTGGTTGTCCTGGTCGTCGCGGTAGCGGGGGCCGACCACGTGGATCAGGTGCGCGGCCGGCATCTGCCCGGCGGTGGTGACGGCGGCCTGCCCGTGGCCGAGCGGGCCGTGCTCGGCCACCCACGCGTCGGACTCCCGCTGCACCTCGGGGCCGCCGGCGCTGGCCAACGCCTTGGCCACCCCGCCGCCGTGGGCCAGGCGCTCGTTGGCGGCGTTGACCACGGCGTCGACCTGTTGGGTCGTGAGATCACCGGTGATCACCCGCAGCACCGCGCCGTCGATGCGGACGCTCTCGATGTCGCCTGCCTGGTCGTCGGACATGGTCCCACCTCCGTCACACCGAACGCGGCTGTCCACCGCCGGGTCGCCGGCTGGCCAGTCGGCAGCCTACCGAACCGGGTTGGCGGGGTCGGCAGCCGCCGGTGGCCGCTAGGCTGGCAACCCCACGGACGGTGCGCTGAGTCGGCGGTGCGACCCGGGAGGTCAGCGGTGAGCGAAATCGAGATCGGCATCGGCAAAGCGGGCCGGCAGGCCTACTCGCTCGACGACATCGCGATCGTGCCCTCGCGGCGAACCCGAGACCCCGAGGACGTCGACATCAGCTGGCAGATCGACGCCTACGGCTTCGAGCTGCCGATCCTCGGGTCGGCGATGGACGGGGTCGTCAGCCCACGGACCGCGATCCAGATGGCCGAGCTCGGCGCGTGCGGCGTGCTCAACCTCGAGGGGCTGTGGACCCGCTACGAGGATCCCGAGCCGGTGTTGGAGGAGATCGCTGCGCTCGACCCGTCGGTGGCCACCGCCCGGATGCAGGAGATCTACAAGGAGCCGGTCAAGGAAGAGCTGGTGGGGCAACGGGTCGCCGAGCTCAAAGAAGCCGGGATCACCGCGGCGGCCAGCCTCACCCCCCAGCAGGTGGAGCGCTTCCACGGCACCGCGTTGGACGCCGGCCTCGACATCCTGGTGATCCAGGGGACGGTCGTGTCGGCTGAGCACGTGTCCAGCCGTGACGAGACGCTCAACCTGAAGGACTTCATCGCCCGCTACGACATCCCCGTGGTGGTCGGCGGCTGTGCGAGCCACGCGATGGCGCTGCACCTGATGCGCACCGGCGCGGCCGGGATCCTTGTGGGCGTCGGACCGGGCAACGCCTGCACCTCCCGTGGCGTGCTCGGCATCGGCGTGCCACAGGCCACCGCCATCGCCGACGCCGCTGGGGCGCGAAGCCGGCATCTCGAGGAGACCGGCCGCTACGTGCACGTCATCGCCGACGGCGGCATGCGCACCGGCGGCGACGTCTCCAAAGCCATCGCCTGCGGGGCGGACTCGGTCATGCTCGGATCGCCGCTGGCCCGCGCCACCGAGGCCCCCGGCCGGGGGTACCACTGGGGGATGGCCACGTTCCATCCCGAGTTGCCGCGCGGGGCGCGGGTGGCGGTCAACCAGATCGGCTCGTTGCGCGAGATCCTCACCGGCCCGGCGGCCGAGAACGACGGCACGCTCAACCTCGCCGGGGCGCTGCGCACCTCCATGGCCACCACGGGCCACGCCAGCATCAAGGAGTTCCAGCGCGCCGAGGTGATGCTCGCTCCGGGCCTGCAGACCGAGGGCAAGTACTACCAGCACGCGCAAGGCGTCGGGATGGGCCGCTGACCCCTCAGGCTACATCGGTTCCCTTTTAAGCGGTAAGCTTCCTTCTTATGGAAGGAAGCGATCCGCTTACAGCGGCGGTGATCGGCGATCTGGTCGGATCCCGCCAGCTGACCGACCGGCCGGCGGCGCAACGCACCCTTGTCGACGTCTTGGCTGCGGCGAACGACCGCATCGAGGCGATCGAGCCGTTGCAGCCCACTGTCGGTGACGAGTTCCAGGGCCGCTTTTCCACCGTGGAAGCGGCGCTCACAGCCACGCTGCGGGTGCAGCTGGGGATGCGGGCGACGGCGGCGGTCCGGTTCGGGGTGGGCTGGGGTGGCCTGATGCTCCACGATCCCGATCGGGCGCCCTACGGTCAGGACGGGCCGGCGTGGTGGGCTGCCCGCGCGGCGCTGGATGACGTCGCCCAGGCTCCACGCTCCCACGGCACGGCCGCTGGCGCGGCCACCGGCTTACGTGCCCACGACGACGCCGATCCGGCAACGACAGCGCGCCTAGCCGGCCTGCGGGCGATGTTGGCGTGCCGCGACGCGCTCGTGGCCGCCGGCGACGCGCGGGATGCGCGGCTGACGCTGGCGGTGTTGGACGGCTCGTCGGTCACCGAGTGCGCCGCCCGCGAGGGCATTTCGGCCTCGGCGGTGTCCCAGCGGCTGCGCGCCGGCCCCTACGCGCTGGTCACGTCGACCACCGCCCTGCACGAGGCCGAGCGGGCCGCGTCGCGATGAGCGTTCTGGCCGGGTGGCTGATCGGCATCGGGGTGGTCGACCTCGTGGCCGGCGCCGGCGCCCAACCCGTGGGGGCGCGTCGCGGGGCGGTGGCCGTGGCCGCGGGCGCGCTCGCCGGTGCTGTGGCCGCCGCCGTCGACTGGTCTCTCGGAGCGGCCGCCGCGGTCGCGGTGGCCGTCGCCGTCACCGCCGCGGGGTGGCTCACCGCCCGGACGGCCACCTCGCCGCGGCGCGCCGGGGCCTCCCTGGCCGCGGCAGGCGTGCTGGTCGGCGCGGCGCTCGGTGGGACCGTGCTGGCCGTCCGCCCGGCGCTGGCGCCGACTGCCACGAGCCTGCCGCCCGCCGCGCTGGACGGCGCCGGCGCGCTCATGCTGGTGGGGGTCGCCCTGTGCCTGACCGGCACCGCCAACGTGGTGGTCCGGTTGTTGCTGCGCATCGCCGACGTCGACTCGGTGGCGGCGGCCAACCGGCTGCGCGGCGGACGGGTGATCGGGCCGCTGGAGCGCCTGGTGCTGTTCGGCCTCGGGCTGGCCGGCGGCTGGATCGCCGCCGGGTTCGTGCTGGCCGCCAAGAGCCTGCTGCGGCTGTCGGAGCTGCGCACCGGCGACGAACCGACCGATCCACCGCGGGGCCGCGATGAGCGCATCGAAGTGCTCAGCGAATACGTGCTGCTGGGCTCGTTGGCGAGCTGGTCGCTGGCCCTGGCCGCGATCGGGGTGGTGGCAGTGACCGTGTGAGGGGTCCGGTCACCCGTTCGAGCCGCCCTCGCGCCCGGGGTCGTCGGCGGGCAGGCCGCGCAGCGGAGGCAGGCGTGCCGACCGCATCAGCTCGGCGACCCGGTCGGCCGGCCAGCCCTCCTCGAGCAGCACGCGCGCGATCTTGGCGGTCCCCAGGTGCGTGCCGCAGGTGGGACAGAACGTGATGGTGCGGCCGTCCCCTTCCCCGTCCGGCAGCTGCACCCCGCAGAACGGGCATCCGCTCGTGTGCGGCAGCGGCGCGGGCAGCGCCGGCACGCCGGCGTCGCCGAGCCCGTCGAGATACCCCTGCGCGTAGGGCCAGTCGATGTAGTCGTCGGGGTGCGGATCGAAGGGGGGCTCGTGCACCGGCGAGGTGCCCGAGTCCAGCAGCGCCTGGAGGTTCTCCTCCAGCATGTCCCAGCCGTAGAAGTGGTCCTCGGCGCAGTCGGTGCAGAACACGCTGACGCCCTTGTAGCCCTCCGGCTCGAAGGTGCGGCGGAACGCCGCGAGGTCGTCGAGGTCGCGGCGCACGCTGGCGGCTTCGTCGCGGTCGAGCGGGCGAGCGAGCTCGTCGTCGCCCTCGTCGTCGAAATCGTCCGGCTCGTTGCTCATGCGCTGGCGGGCTCACTGCGTCAGGCGCGGTCGTGTGCGCCGCGCGGGGATGAGGGCTGCAACCCCGCAGCGTAGCGATCAGCCATCGTCCGGGTCTGGCCAGTCTTCACCGACGATGACGTGCAGCTCCACATCCTCGCTCAGACCGACGTCGTTGGGCTCCTGGTACCCGAAGCGGTCGTCGGCTTCGGCCAAGGCGGCGGCCTCGTCGGCGAAGCCGTCGGTGACGAACACCGTGGTCTCGTCGTACTCGCTGGCGGCCGGCCCGCTGGGTATCACCGGATACCCCAGGTCCTCCAGCACCTCTTGGGCTTCGGCGTAGCGCTCGTCGTCGCCGGCGCCGTCCAGGACCTGCACGGTGGTCTCGCTCGGCGCGGCGGCGGCCGAGGCGTCGCCGTCGAGCTCCGAATCGGCCTCCCCGTCCCGCTGGTCGAACCCGTCGGAGTCGTCGTCGGGCTCCTCGGGCTCGTCGCCGGCGCCGCCTGCCGCGCCCTCGCCGGGCTCAGCGTCCCCGTCCGCGTCGCCGGCGAGGTCGACGTCCTGGCCGTCCGAGGCGGGGTCATCCTCGCCGGGCGTGTCGAGCAGCTGAGCCGCCAGCGCGCCGACCCCGATCCCGGCGCCGACCAGCACCACCAGCGCGACCAACGCCGCACCGACGGTGCGTGCCCGCGAGGGCGCCTCGAGGGGGGCGGCCTCGTCACCCTCGGTGTAGGCGAGCACGCGGGTGTCGGCATCGGCGGCCGGGAGCTCGCCCGTGTCGCCTGGGGCGGGGCGGGCGGCCAGGGACTCGGTCGGGTCCGGGCTGCCGGCCTCGTCCGACTCACCGGCCAGCGTGGGCGAGTCGGGAGGCGCCGTCGCGGCGGGGCCCAGGTTCATCGTGGAGAAGGGGTCGTCGTCTCCGGGGGAGGCCTCCGCTCCCGGGGCCGCCTCCGCTCCCGGGGCCGTCTCCGTTCCCGGGGTCGCCTCCG
>CAYQMQ010000183.1:0-4762 GCA_964418395.1 uncultured Actinomycetota bacterium | reverse complement strand
GCGCGGGCTGGGAGCGCGTCTACGGCACCAACATGGAGCACGCCTTCCGCCTGACCCGCCGGCTGTTGCGCTCGGATCCCGAAGCCCGCCCGCAGGTGTTGATGGTCACCGACGGCGAGCCCACCGCTCACCTCGAAGCCGGCCAGCCCCGGTTCGCGTGGCCACCCGAACCGGAGACGCTGCGGCGGACGCTCGTCGAGGCCCAGCGGCTGTCCGGCCTCGGTGCCACGCTCAACGTGTTCCTGCTCGACCACGACCCGGGTGCGGCGCAGTTCGTCGAGCAGATGGTGCGCCGGGTGGGCGGGCGGATCCTGTACCCCGATCTGGACGACCTCGGCTCGGTGGTCGTGCGCGACTTCCTGCGCCAGCGCCGCGGCGGCTGACCCGGTTCACATGTTCACGCTCGGTCTGGCCGGCAGCCCGGCCCTCCGCAGGCCGCGATGCCGGCCAGCCCTGCCCGGGGGCCGGTCACGCCAGCAGCCAGCCGGCCACGAAGCTGACCAGCAGGCTGATCACGATCAGGCTGTTGAACGTCGTGTGCCACACGGTGGAGGCCAGCACCGCCTCGCCGCGAGCTTGGCGCACGCTCGGTTGGACCACCACCGGCACGCCGAACGGACCGGCCTCCATGCGGGTGCTCGCCTGGGCGCGGGCGAAGGCGCGCCGATAGATCCGTCCATAGGCGAAGCCCGCGACCCCGATCGCCAGCGCCGCGCCGATCGGGATGAGCATCACCAGATGGACCAGCCCGAACTTGAGCGCCGCCCACAGCTCCCCGGCGAGGCCGGCGTCCTCGAGACCCTCCCGGAACACGCGCTCCTCGACGTAGGCAAGCCAGGGGAACATCGCCAGCAGCGCGGTGAGGAACAGCACCACGCCGACGGCGACCACCACCCCGGGCCAAGTGGCGCTCGCGGTGTCGCCGCTTCCGCTGGTGCCGGCGCCAGCGCCGCTGGTCGCGGTCTCCAGCGGGGCGAACACCGCGTTGCCGCTCAGGCCGATGAGCCGGCCCAGCCCCCAGTCGGCGCCGGGCACCAGTGCGATCAACCCCGCCAGGGTGGTGATGACCACCACCAGCAGGCCCAGCGACCCGATGACGTGGCGCCAGCGCACGCGCCGCCACACGGCCACGGCAACGGCGCGATTGCGCCAGGCCACCCGCCCGGCGCGCGCGAGCAGCACGAGCACCACCCCCGCCACCACCAGCCGCAGCGCCCCTGCCGCCTCGTCCATGCCGCCAGTCTGTCGCGTCGGTCACCCGCCCGCGCGGGGCGCCCACCTCTCGGCACCCGGGGCGGCAGAAGGATGGCGTCGGCTTCGTCGGGATCATCGGGATATTGTTGATCGCGCACCGACCTGCGGCGCGAGGAGGTCGCGTGCCCATATTTGCGACGGTGTTTCGTCACCCTGCTCGCGGGAAGGCACACTACGAGTGGGAGAGTTGGCCCCCATCCTCGCGCGTAGGAGCGAATTCATGGGAACCTCGACGGCGAAAGCGACCAAGAAGGCCGGCAAGCGGGCCCGCAAGGTCGCTCAGGACAAACGCGGGGAGGCCGGCGAGCGAGCAGCCGAGCTCGCCGAGCGCCTCAAGGACTCCGACGCGCTGGCCGCGGCGAGCGACCGCGGAGCGGAGCTGCTCGAGACCGCCAAGGACCGGTGGGACGACAGCGACCTCGACAAGCGCGCCGCTGATCTGGCCAAGCGCCTGCAGAAGGCCGAGGCCACGCAGGAAGCCCTCGATCGGGCGCGACAGACCTCGGACAAGAGCCTGTCGAGCCTCGGTGGTTGGCTGGGCTCGGGCCCCTTGGGGGCGAAGCTCGGCCTCACCAAGCGGCGCAAGTGGCCGTTCGCGGTCGCCGCGGTGGTGGGCGCCGCGCTCGGCTTCGTCCTGGCCCAGGCGATGAAGCGCGGGTCGACCGACACGATCCGCGACGAGCTCGCCGACGCCGCCGACCGGCTCGCCTCGGGGGGCGGGTCCGCCACGGTGCTGGCCGACACCATCCGCACCACGCTGGACGCCGACCCCCGCACCGCCCAGCTCGACCCGCTGGACATCAACGTCTCGGACGGCGGGACGGTCTTCGTGCGCGGCACGGTGCCGGCCGAGGCCGATCACGACGCCATCCGCGACGTCATCGCCTCGGTGCCGGGGGTCGTCGACGTCGACCTCCAGCTGACCACCGCCGCGTCCAGCACCTGACGCGGCTCAGGGTCCGGTGCCTCCTTGTCGTTCATAATGGATGACAAGGAGGTGACCTGTGGTGAACTCGGTCGTGTTCGCTGCCGAGAAGGGTGAATCCGGGCCTGAGCTGTCAGCGGAGGTCCGGCGCCGGCTCGCCGTCGAGCACCGCCGGCGGCCGTTCGTGGCCTCGGACCCGCGTGACGCCACCCGGCGAGCGAGCCACGTGCTGGCCGACGTGGGGGTGACCACCGTCGTCTTCCGCGGTGGCCTGCAGCTGCGCGGCACCGAGGTCGACCATCTGTGGCTGGCGGTCAGCACCGCCGGCGAGGACCGCACGTGGGTGCTGGACGTCGCCTTTCCGCTGTTCGCCGCCGATTTCGTGGCGTTGCTGCCCCGCTACGTCGTCGGCGAGATCGAACGCCACGAGCTGGACACGGTCAGCCGCGCGGCCACGCTCGATCAGCGCGTGCTGGGCCGCCTGCCGCCGTCGGTGCGCTACTGCGGCGAGCCGGTGTGGTCGGCACGTCACGAGCCCGGCGCCGGGTGACGCCCGACCGGGCCAGGGCGCGGTGAGACGCTGGCTGCCCTGTAACGCCCGATCGGGCCGCGGCGCTGTCACGGCGTCAGCTGCTGGCCGACCAGAGAGCCGTTTCCCATGTCTCACCTCGCCACCGAGCCCCACGGCATGCGCCTGCTCGCGCGGGCGCTGCTGTTGGGTGTCGGGCCGCACGAGACCGCCCGTGCGCTCAGCGCCGAGTTCGGCTGGGACGCCGCCGTGTTGACGTTGGCGCACCTGTCCGAGCCCCAGGCCGGGGCCGCGCTGGGGGCAGCGGTCGCCGCCCAGGACGATCTGCCCGCCCAGCCACCGTCGTCCCAGCGGCCGCCGGGCTGAGCGGCGGCGACGACGGCCCACCGGCGTCGGCCGGCCGGGTCAGCCGGCCGCGGCGCGGCGCAGCCGGTCCATGACCGCGCGGCCCACGCCCCGCTCGGCGACCGCGGCCACGACCACCACGTCCAGCTCGCCGGTTTCGGCCTCGCGCAGCGCCTGATACAGCACCGCGCCGAGCGCGGCCGCATCCCCCGGTGTGGCCAAGGTGCGCACGCCCGCCGGCGCGGGCTGCGGCGCGACGAGCCCCACGGCGTGGCCCTGACCGGCGAGCTGCGCGGCTCGGGCCGGCGCGTCCCCGGCCGGGGCGATGACCACCTCGCAGCGCGGGGCGTAGTGGCGAAAGCGTGAGCCCGGCGAGCGGTGCGCCTCACCGTCGGCGGTCACCTCCGGCAGCTGCTCGCGGGTGACGACGCCCTCTCGCAGCACCGACGGCGCCTCGCCTCGTGCGTCGACCACGGTCGACTCGACGCCGAACCGACAGGGCCCCCCGTCGACGACCATGTCGATCCGCCCGTCGAGGTCGGCGAGGACGTGGGCGGCCGTGGTCGGGCTGGGCCGCCCGGAAGCGTTGGCGCTGGGCGCGGCGACGGGGACGCCGGCTGCCGTCAACAGCGCGTGGGCCACCGGGTGGGCGGGCGCGCGCACGGCCACGGTCGACAACCCGCCCCGGGTGATCTCCGGCACCGGTGGGCGCGCGGCCAGCACCAGCGTCAGCGGCCCCGGCCAGAAGCGGGCGGCGAGGCGTTCGGCCAGCGGGGTGAGCTCGGCGACCTCCGCGGCGTCCGCCAGGCCGGTCACGTGCACGATCAACGGGTTGCCCGCCGGGCGGGCCTTGGCAGCGAACACGCCGGCGACGGCGTCGGCGTCCAGGGCATGGGCGCCGAGGCCATAGACGGTTTCGGTGGGAAAGGCCACCAGGCGGCCCTGGCGCAACGCGGCCCCGGCCCCGGCGAGCTCGCGGGCGTCCGGCTGATCGGGATCCACGGGCACCACGGTCGTCACAACCGGCGAGTGTAGGCCGTCGGGCACGGGGCCGTCCCGGCTGGCCACGCGCGGTGCGACGGCGGTGGGCGGTGGCCACACCGATAGGGTGCGCGGTGTCCAGCCCTGCCCCACAGCCCGGGGGACCACGATGAAGATCGCCTATGTGTTTACCACGCCGGTGTCGGCGAGCTACAAGCTCGGCCAGATGATCTTGCCGCAGATGGAGGAGGGCCGCCACGGGGTGGAGGTGGTGGGCATGTTCTTCTTCGACGACAACAACTGGGTACTGCGCTCCGGCGATCCGCTGGGGGAGCGGGTCAGCAAGGTCGCCCGCGAGCACGGCACGTTGCTGATGATGTGTGACCAGTGCGCGCTGCAGCGCGGCTTGGCGATCGGTGAGATCGGCGACTGCCAGGTCAACGACGTCGTCGACGGCGTTCGGGTGGGGTGCTTCCCGGACCTGTACGCCTCGCTGGCCGGCAACCCGCCCGACCACGTGATCACGCTGTAGGCCAGCGCCCCGTACCGGCCTCGCCCGCTCGACCCTGTGACGCCGATGCCCCCGGCTGGGTGCCGGGGGCATCGGCTCGATCGCGGCGGGGCTGGGTCGGAGTAAGCTTCAAGCAGGCTTCAGAAGGCGGCGTCGTCCATGTCCATGACGTCCAGATCGGTGCGCTCGGCGATCTGGCGGCGGGCGACCAGCCCGG
>CAYQMQ010000182.1:0-4828 GCA_964418395.1 uncultured Actinomycetota bacterium | reverse complement strand
GGGCCAGGGCCCCGGCGACGGTCAGCGCCCGCACGGTCGCGCCGACGTCGTGGGCGCGCACCACCGACGTGCCCGCCAGCGCGGCGTGCACCGCGCAGGCGAGGCTGCCCTCGAGCCGGGCCGCCGGATCGGCCTCGTCGAGGAGCGTGCCGATGAACGACTTGCGTGACGCGCCCACCAGCACCGGCCGGCCGAGGCTGCGCAGGCTGCGCAGCGCGCGCAACAGGGCCACGTTCTGCTGGGCGGTCTTGGCGAACCCGATGCCGGGATCGACGGCCACGCGCGCCGGGTCGATGCCGGCCGCTTCGCAACGCGCCACCCCGTCGGCGAGCGCCTCGAACACCTCGGCGACGACGTCGTCGTAATCGGTGCGGGTCTGCATGTCGGCGGGCGTGCCGCGGCTGTGGGCCAGCACGTAGCCCGCCCCGGCGCCGGCGGCCACGGTCAACAGCTCGTGGTCGCCGGCCGCGCCGACGTCGTTGACGATCGCCGCGCCGGCGTCCAGCGCCGCCTTCGCCACGCTCGGCTTGGTGGTGTCGATGCTGACGACCGCCCCGTCGTCGGCCAGGGCCCGCACCACCGGCTCCACGCGGGCGCGTTCCTCCTCGGCGTCGATCGGCTCGGCGCCCGGCCGGGTGGACTCACCGCCGACGTCGAGCACGTCGGCGCCGGCGGCCGCGAGCTGGCGGCCCAGCTCGATCGCGGCGTCCGGGTGCGCCTCGGGGTAGACGACGCCGCCGTCGGAGAACGAGTCCGGGGTGACGTTGACCACGCCCATGACCAGCGAGCGGCTGTGCGCCCGCAGCGTGCGGCCGCCGCGGATCGTCCACGGCGCCGGCGAGCCGCCCCAGGCGGTCACGGCCTGGCGCAGCTGAGCTTCCAGCGCCTCGGCGGTCTCGCCGCCGAACGCCCGCCCGACGGCCCGGGCGAGTGCCTGCACGGTGGTCACGGCCTCCAACCGGTCCCCGTGACGCTCGATCGTGGCCCCCGACGACGACCAGGCGCGCAGCAGCGCCGCCGGATCGTCGAGCCGGCTGACCACCAGCCGGACCTGGTGGTCGAGGCCGAGGCTGGCGTCGACGATGCGGACCAGCGGCACGGCCGGCTGGCTGCCTGCGGGCATGGGCACACCTCCCTCCCCGGGGACAGCGCGCGGCGTCAGCCTGCGGCGTGGCGGCCGGTGGCCAGCGCCATCGCTTCGGCGCGCGAGCGGGGATCGTCGCGCATGATGCCACGCACCGCGCTGGTGACGGTCATCGAGCCCGGCTTGCGCACCCCCCGCATGGTCAGGCACAGGTGCTCGGCCTCGATGATCACGATCACCCCGCGCGGGTCGAGGCGCTCCACCATCGTGTCGGCCACCTGGGTGGTGATCCGCTCCTGCACGTTGGGGCGTTTGGCGACGACGTCGACGAGGCGGGCCAGCTTGCTCAGCCCGGTGATCGCCCCCCGCTTGTTGGGGATGTAGCCGACGTGGGCCCGGCCGACGAAGGGCACGAAGTGGTGGGCGCACTGGCTGGCGAAGGGGATGTCGCGCTGCAGGATGAGCTCGTCGTGGCCCTCCTCGAACATCACGTCGAGCACGTCGCCGGGGTCGACGAGCAGCCCGGCGAAGATCTCGTCGTACATGCGGGCGACGCGCTCGGGGGTCTCGGCGAGGTCGGGGCTGTCGGCGTCCAGGCCGAGGCCCTCGAACATCTGCCGCACGCCCGCGCGGATCTTGTCGTGATCGAACGTGCCCTGGGGCGCCGCGTTCGTGACGAAGCGCACCCGCTCGGCCGCCCCGCCGTCGCCCACGCGCGCCTCGGCGAAGAACTCGTCGTCGCTCACGACCGCGGCCGCTCCGTCCCGTGCGGCGGCTGCCCGCCGGCCAGCCCCGGCGGCGGGGCGCTGCGGCGCAGCCGGGACAGCACCGTGGCCCCTTCCGCGTGCTGGCCGTTGCCGTTCATCAGCGGCTGGAGCTTGCGCGACGGCCGGTCCGCGGCCTTGCCCAGCAGCTCGTCGAGCTGGTCGCCTTCGACGGTCTCGCCGGCCACGAGCGCGTTGGCGAGCTCCTCGAGGACGCCCCGGTTGGCCACGAGGATCTCCAGCGCCTCGTCGTGGGCCTCGTCGATGAGCGCGCGCACCTCCCGGTCGATCTCGCGGGCCACTTCGTCGGAGTAGTCGGGCCCGTGGCCGGCCTCTTTGCCCATGAACGGCTGCCCGCTGTCGTGGCCCAGCCGGATGGGGCCGAGCCGCTCGCTCATGCCGTAGTGCATCACCATGTCGCGGGCGGTGGCCGTGGCCTTCTCGATGTCGTCGGCCGCGCCGGTGGTGAAGTCGCCGATGGTCAGCTCCTCGGCCACGCGCCCGCCGAGCATCATCGCCAGGCGGTCGATCAGCTCGCCGCGGGCGACCAGGTACTTGTCCTGGGTGGGCAGCGACAGCGTCCAGCCCAGGGCGCGCCCGCGCGGGATGATCGACACCTTGTGGATCGGGTCGGCGTGGGGCAGGGCGTGGCCGACGATCGTGTGGCCGCCCTCGTGGTAGGCGATCACGCGCTTTTCGTCCTCGCCCATCAGGCGCGTGCGCCGTTCGGGGCCGGCGAGCACCCGGTCGATCGCGGCCTCGAGGCTGGCCATCGAGATCTCGGTCTCGTTGTGCCGCGCCGACAGCAGCGCCGCCTCGTTGACGAGGTTGGCGAGGTCGGCTCCGGTGAAGCCCGGGGTGCGGCGGGCGATGACCTCGAGGTCGGCCTCGGCGTCGACGGGCTTGCCCTTGGCGTGCACCGCCAGGATCTGCTTGCGGCCGGTCAGGTCCGGCTGGTCGACGGTGATCTGGCGGTCGAAGCGGCCCGGGCGCAGCAGCGCCGGGTCGAGGATGTCGGGGCGGTTGGTGGCGGCGATCAGGATGACGCCGGTGCGCGAGTCGAACCCGTCCATCTCGACCAGCAGCTGGTTGAGGGTCTGCTCGCGCTCGTCGTGGCCGCCGCCCATCCCGGCGCCGCGGTGGCGGCCGACGGCGTCGATCTCGTCGACGAACACGATCGCCGGCGCGCTGTCCTTGGCCTGGTTGAACAGGTCGCGCACCCGCGAGGCCCCCACCCCCACGAACATCTCCACGAAGTCCGAGCCCGAGATCGAGTAGAACGGCACGCCGGCCTCGCCGGCGACGGCCCGGGCCAGCAGCGTCTTGCCGGTGCCCGGCGGGCCGAACAGCAGCACGCCCTTGGGGATGGTGGCGCCGATCTCGGTGAAGCGGGTGGGCTCGGCCAGGAAGTCGCGGATCTCGCGCAGCTCCTCGACGGCCTCGTCGGCGCCGGCGACGTCGCTGAACGTGACGGTCGGCGAGTCCTTGCTGACGGCCTTGGCCTTCGACTTGCCGAACGAGGCGAGCCGCCCGCCGCCCTGCATCGCCATCATCAGGAACACGAACAGCCCGAGGATCAGCACGAACGGCAGGGCCTGCAGCAGCACCATCAGGGTCTGGTTGCCGGTCTGGGCGTCGGCCGCCTGGTTCTCCAGCGCGCCCCGCTCGCGCGCCTCGCGCAGCTCCTCGGCGAGCTCCTCGCCGCCGAGGTCGGGGTTGTAGGCGGTTTCGAACTCCGTGCCGTCGGCGAGCTCGCCGGCGATGATGTTGTCGCGGACCTTGTCTTCGACCTCGACGACGCGATCCTCGCGCAGCGCCGTCACCAGCTCCGAGTGTGAGAGCTCCTCGGGATCGTCGCCGGTCTGGGTGCTGACCGCCACGATGGCGGCGATCACCACCAGCAGCGCCGCCCAGGCCCACGGACTGCGATATGCGCGCTTGAGCTTCATGGACTCCCGGAATTCCGGCGGTCGACGTGCCGCCCTTGACCCTCGATTCTAGCAGGGGCCGCTCGGCGCCCCGGTCGCGGCGTGTGGAGCGCAATGGCCGCGCGGGGTCAGCCGGCGAGGAGCTCCCGCTTGAGGGTGCCCACGTAGGGCAGGTTGCGATAGCGCTCGTCGTAGTCGAGCCCGTAGCCCACCACGAAGACGTCCGGCACGGCGAACCCGTGGTAGCGCAGGGGCACGTGCACCCGCGTCTGGTCGGGTTTGGACAACAGCGACAGGACCTCCAGCGAGGCCGGCCCGCGCGCTCGCAGGTTGCGCAGCAGATAGCTCAGCGTCAGGCCGCTGTCGACGATGTCCTCGCAGATGATGACGTCGCGCCCGGCGATGTCGACCTCGAGGTCTTTGAGGATGCGCACGACCCCGGACGTCTGGGTGGCCGAGCCGTAGCTGGACACCGCCATGAAGTCGAACTGCGCCGGGCCCTCGAGCGCGCGGGCGAGGTCGCCCATCAGCGGGAACGCGCCTTTGAGGATGCCCACCAGCAGCGGCTCGCGCCCGGCGTAGTCCCGGTCGATCTCGGCGGCGAGCTGGCGGATGCAGCCGAGAATCTGCTGCTCGGTGAGCAGGACCTCGTCGATGTCGTCGTGCAGCCCGGTCACCGGCGTTCCTCGTCCGCATGGGGGTGGGATGGCGCTTCCACCGGCCGTCCCGCAGAGCGGCGGGCCAGGCTAACCGGCTCGCTCCAGGCCACCCACGAGGCGGTGGGGGGCGGGTCGGCAGCGGCCACCCCCACCAGCCCGGCCACGCGCCCGTCGGTCTCGACGACCAGCGGCACGAGGTCGCGCAGGAGGCCCGGCACCCCGGTGCGGCGCAACACCTCGGTCACCGCCCGGTCGACGCCCTCGAGCCGCACGCGGTCGCCGGCCGCGCGGGCCCGCACCACGGGCGGGCCGGTCACCGGCATCACGCCCGGCGTTGTGGCGCGCGTGGCCGGCACCCGCGGACGGGCCGACGGCGCCATCTCGGCCGGGCGC
>CAYQMQ010000181.1:0-4865 GCA_964418395.1 uncultured Actinomycetota bacterium | reverse complement strand
GCTCCATCGCTTCGCTCACCGACTGCAGGATCCCGGCCACGATCACCTGGTTGGCGGCCTTGGTCATCTGTCCCGACCCGGCCGGGCCCACGTGCACCGGCGCGCCCAACTCGGCCAGGACCGGCCGGACCGCGGCGAACGCCCCGGCGTCGCCGCCGGCCATGATCGCCATCGAGGCGTCGTGGGCGGCCTGCGGCCCGCCGCTGACCGGTGCGTCGACCGCGTGCACGCCCCGTTCGGCGGCGGCCTCGGCGATCCGGCGGGCGGTCGCTGGGGCCACGGTGCTCATGTCGACCACGGCCGCACCGGGAGCCGCGGCGGACAGCACGCCGAGGTCGCCGAGGATCACCTCGCTCACCTCGGCGTCGGCGGGCAGCAGCGTCAGCACCAGGCCGCAGCGCGCAGCGAGGTCGGCCGGGTCGTCGGCTGCGGCCGCGCCCTGGCTGACCGCCCGCTCGATGGACGGACGCGACCGGTTGTGCACCACCACGCGGTAGCCGGCCGACAACAGGTTGGTCACCACGTGACGGCCCATGTGGCCCAGGCCGATGACGCCCACGGTCTCCACAGCTCGTCCTTTCTTCCGCGGAGGAGAGGCTAGTCGCCGGCGGCGGCGCGCTCGGGCCGGGGCGGCACGAGCACGGTGGCGACGAGGGCGATCACGGCGGCCGCCAGCGCCGCGGCCGTCACCCCACGGGCCAGGGTCACGTCCCAGGGGCCGGGGATCACGGGGCGCCACAGGGCGGGCGCACGGAGCAGCATCGCCCCACCGCCGCCGAGCACGGCGAGCATCGTGACGCCTTCAGGGGCGGCGCCGCGCCACACCGCGATCCCGATGCCGAGCAGCCCGCCCAGGGCGACCACGCCCAGATACCACGCGGCGGGCAAGCCGCGACCGGCCACGTGCTGGCTGGCCTCGGCGGCCACGACCACCACGGCGAGCCCGGACGCCGCGGCCCCCGCCATCACCGCCGTGCGTTGGGGGGCGCGGCGAGCCGCCCACAGCCCGCCGCCGGCGACCAGGCCGGCCGCGCCCAGCCACCCCAGCGGGCTGTCGGTGGGCAGCCACCGCAGCTCACCGCGGATCTGGGCGTCCCGGCCGTCCACCCGCACCGGCACCGTCCAGTCGAAGACGTCGACCGCCGAGGTGGCGTCTTCGGTCGCCGGCGGCGGCTGCGGCGACATCCAGTGGATGCGGTGGTCGTGCCAGCCGTACTGGCCGCCGTCGGCCACCTGGTCCCACTCGGGCTCCGCGGCGGGGTCGGCCGCCGGCGGAAGCCGGGCGCCGCCGGCTTCCCCGTAGCGCTCCTCGTTGAGGTACGTCGCCGGCGACCGCACGTTGCGCCACACCGTGCCGTCGCCGGCGATGCGCAGGTACGGCTCCCCGTCGTAGCCCCGCACCTCGACCTCCGCACCGGGATCGGCGGAGATCGCCAGGTACGCGTCGCCGCCCAGGACCCGCGCGTCGATTCCCTCCGGGACCGCGGTGACCGTGGAGCGGTAGTTGGTCGAGGGCGGCCCCGCGCCGTTGGCCGCCGCCGGCGGCGCCGATCCCACCAGGACGACCAGGACGACGCCGGTCGCCGCCAACGCCGCGCCCACCGTCGCGGCCAGGCGAGCCACGGCAACAAGCCGGTGCTGCCCGGGCACGGGGCAGGGACGCATCCCGGCCATCATGCCGTCGTCGTCCGCTCTTCTCCCCAGCACCGCCTACACTCCCGCCGACCCTGATCCGACTGCGACCGGCTAGCGAGCGTCTCGTGACCGACACCGCCGAACCCGACGCTGACGCCTCCTCCGGCGACGACACGTCCGCCGACGGCGAGACCACCGCCGGCAAGATCGCCGAGCTCCACCGTCGGGTGGCCGAGGCCGAGAGCGCCGGCAGCGAGCGGGCGATCGAGAAGCAGCACGCCAAGGGCAAGCTCACCGCCCGCGAACGGCTCGACCTGCTGTTGGACGAGGGCTCGTTCGTCGAGACCGACCGGCTGGCGGTCCACCGCGCCTCCGGGTTCGGCCTGGAGCACCAGCGCATGCCCGGCGACGGGGTGGTGACCGGCCACGGCACCGTGGAGGGCCGCCGGGTGTGCGTGTTCAGCCAGGACTTCACCGTCTTCGGCGGCTCGCTGGGCGAGGTCTTCGCCGAGAAGATCGTCAAGGTCATGGACCTGGCGGTGCGCATGGGCGTGCCGGTGATCGGCATCAACGACTCCGGCGGCGCGCGCATCCAGGAGGGCGTGGTCAGCCTCGGCGGCTACGGCGACATCTTCTACCGCAACGTCACCGCCTCCGGGGTGATCCCCCAGATCAGCCTGGTCATGGGGCCGTGCGCGGGCGGGGCGGTGTACTCGCCGGCGATGACCGACTTCGTGTTCATGGTCCGCGAGACGTCGCACATGTTCATCACCGGCCCGGAGGTCATCAAGACCGTCACCGGCGAGGACGTCACGTTCGAGGAGCTCGGCGGGGCCGGCGCGCACTCGGCGAAGTCGGGGGTGGCCCACTTCGCCTCGCCGGACGAGGAGAGCTGCATCGAGGACGCCAAGCACCTGCTCTCCTTCCTGCCGGACAACAACCTCGCCGAGCCACCCCGCCTCGAGCCGGTCGACGACCCCGATCGCGCCGACGACGAGCTCAACGAGCTCATGCCGGACTCGGCCAACGTGCCCTACGACATGCGCGACCTGGTGGGCCGGGTGGTCGACGACGGCGAGTTCCTCGAGGTCCACGCCAACTGGGCCGACAACATCATCTGCGGCTTCGCCCGGCTGGAGGGCCATCCGGTGGGGGTGGTGGCCAACAACCCGATGACGCTGGCCGGCGTGCTCGACGTGACCGCCTCGGAGAAGGGCGGGCGGTTCGTGCGCACCTGCGACGCGTTCAACATCCCGCTGGTGACGTTCGTGGACGTGCCCGGCTTCATGCCCGGCACCGACCAGGAGTGGGGCGGCATCATCCGCCACGGCGCCAAGCTGCTGTACGCCTACTGCGAGGCGACGGTGCCCAAGATCACCGTCATCACCCGCAAGGCCTACGGCGGGGCCTACGACGTGATGGGCTCCAAGCACATCGGCGCGGACGTCAACCTCGCCTGGCCCACCGCCGAGATCGCGGTCATGGGCCCGGAAGGGGCGGTCAACATCCTGTACCGCCACCAGATCGCCAACGCCGAGGACCCCGAGGCCGAGCGGTCCCGGCTGATCGACTTCTACGACCGCGAGCTCGCCAACCCGTGGCGCGCCGCCGAGCGCGGCTACGTCGACGACGTCATCGAGCCCCGCGACACGCGCAGCCAGCTGGTGGCGGCGCTGCGGTTCACGATCACCAAGCGCCAGACGCACCCGCCGCGCAAGCACGGCAACATCCCCCTGTAACCGCTCACGGAGCCGACGACCGACTTGCCACCTGCCGACGAGCGAGCCAGCGGCGGCGCCCTGCGCAACGGCGCGCGGGTGATGGTGCGCGCCGGCCGGCCCACCCCCGA
The DNA here is from genome assembly GCA_964418395.1 of uncultured Actinomycetota bacterium. Lineage (GTDB taxonomy): Bacteria > Actinomycetota > Nitriliruptoria > Euzebyales > Egibacteraceae > QS-5-72-10. The sequence goes on along the minus strand of CAYQMQ010000181.1, from coordinate 1,381 downwards.
GGAGCTCGCGGCGCTGGTCGCGGCGCTGGACGCGCCCGACGGCGGTGACGCCAGCGGCGAGCGCCGCCGGCCCGTCGGCGGCCCGGCCTGGCAGCGCGCAGCCCGGCTGGAAGCCGCTGGCGCCGGGCGCCTGGCCACGCCCGGCGATCTCGCGCAGGCGGAGTCGTGGCCTTAGAGCACGAAGACCACCGCCAGGCCCTCGTGCCGTGGTAGGCGATCACGGCCCATGCCGGCAACGGCATCACTGGGCCTCGATGGTCGCCTCCATCCCACTGCTGCGGTGGCCGGGCACGCTGCAAAAGATCGTGTAGCTGCCGGGCTCGAGCTCGGCGGTGCCGCTGCCGGTCTCGCCGCCGGCTATGTTCGGGACCACCTCGGTGTTGCTGAGCTCGTCGATGTGCAGGTTGTGCTCGATGCCGCCGGTGTTGTTCAGGATGAACTCGACCGTCCCGGCGCCCACCGACTCCGGCACGTCCTCGTAGTCGATGTCGACGGCGGTGATCTCGACGCTCTCCCCAGCGCCCCCGCCTCCGTCACCGTCGCCGCCGTCCTCTCCCTCCTCGGGAACCATCCCCTCGGGGACCTGTTCCTCCGTGGCGACCTCGGGCTCTTGGGACTGGCACGCCGCAAGCGTCAGCAGCGCCATGAGCAGGGCCACGAGCAGGGTCACGCGGTGCATCGGCAGCTCCTCCGGTGTCAGGGCTCGGGGGTGGCGGACGGACACCCACTTGTCGTGTGGACAGCACACGTCTTGTGAACAATTGCACAATCGCTGCGGACACAGTGTGCCCTGCCGGCCCCGGATGCGCCGCACGCACCCGGTGGGAGGGCACACCCGGGGGCGACTCGCATGTCGCAAGGGCCCACCACTAGCATTCTCACGGCGGTCTGCCGACCACTCGCCCAAACCGTCCGTCGACTCGAGGAGCCCCCATGTTCGATGCCGTGCTGGTCGCCAACCGGGGCGAGATCGCCCTGCGGGTGTTGCGCGGCTGCCGTGACCTCGGGGTGCGCGGCGTCGCGGTGTACTCGGAGGCCGATCGCGACGCCCCGTGGCTGGCCCACGCCGACGACGCCTACCTGTTGGGGCCCGGCCCGGCGGCACAGAGCTATCTCGACATCGAGCGCGTGGTGCGGGTGGCCCGCGACGCCGGCGTCGACGCGATCCATCCCGGCTACGGCTTCCTGGCCGAGTCGGCCGACTTCGCCCGCGCGGTCGCCGATGCCGGGCTGGTGTGGATCGGCCCGCCGCCGGCGGCGATCGAGCAGATGGGCGACAAGCTCAGCGCCCGGGCGGCCGCCACCGAGGCGGGATGCCCGGTGGTGCCGGGCACGATGGAGCCCACCGACGACCCCAAGGTGGTGCGGGCCTTCGCCGAGG
>CAYQMQ010000180.1:0-4866 GCA_964418395.1 uncultured Actinomycetota bacterium | reverse complement strand
CCGTCGACGACCCCGAGCCGAAGTACGGGCTCGTCGCCCTCGGCGACGTCGACCCGGCCCGGATGATGACGAACGCCGGGCTGGCCGCCGGCGAGGCGCTGGTGCTCACCAAGCCGTTGGGCATCGGGGTGATCGCCACCGCGGTGAAGGCCGGCGAGGCCACCGGCGACACGCTCGACACGGCCATCGCGTCGATGACCCGGCTCAACGCCGACGCCGCCGACGCCGCCGCAGCCGCCGGAGCGAAAGGGGCCACCGACGTCACCGGCTTCGGGCTGCTGGGCCACCTGCACCGCATGGCCACCGAGTCCGGCGTGGATGCCGAGCTCGACACCTCCGCCGTGCCGCTGCTGCCGGGCGCCCGCGACCTCGCCGCTGCCGGGCTCGTGCCGGGCGGGAGCAAGCGCAACCTCGAGTGGGTGCAGTCGTCGCTGGACGCCGGGGCCGTCGACGACGTGATCGTCGCGCTGCTGGCCGACGCACAGACCTCGGGCGGGCTGGTGTTCGGCGCTCCGGCCGACGCCGCCGATCAGGCGGTCGCCACCCTCCGCGGATCCGGCCACGAAGCCGCCGTGATCGGCCACACCCGCGAGGGTTCGGGGCGGATCACCCTGACATGACGCGCGGGCTCGGGGCGGATCACCCTCAGGCGCGAGGGCGGGCGAGCGCGAGCGCGAACTGCTCGTGCTCGTCCACGTCCCAGCGGCTCAGTTCCAAGCCGGCCTGTTGGAGCCGCTCGGCCGCCGACGCCCGGGTGAACTTGCACGACAGCTCGGTCAGGATCTCCTCACCGGCGGCCAGCGGCACCGTCAGACCCGCGCCGGGCAGGGCCACCTCCAGTTCCCGCGGCGCGCGCAACCGCATCTCGATCCGCTGGTCGGCTTCGTTCCACCAGGCCACGTGGGCGAACTCCTCGACCGGGAACTCCCCGTCCAGCTCGCGGTTGAGCACCCGCAGCACGTTGCGGTTGAACTGCGCGGTGACCCCCGCGGCGTCGTCGTAGGCGGCCTCCAGCGCCGCACGGTCCTTGACCAGGTCCATGCCGATCAGCACCCCGTCGCCGGGACCGAGCAGGGACGCGGCGTCGCGCAGGAACCGCACCTGACCAGCCGGGTCGAGGTTGCCGATCGTCCCCCCGAGCAGCACCAGCAGGCGCGGCGGCTGGCCCACCGGCAGCTCAGCCAGATGGCGGTCGAAATCGCCCACCACCCCGTGGGTCTGCAGCCAGGGCGCCTCCACCGCCAGGCGGTCCAGCGCGCCGCGCAGCGCGTCGGCGCTGACGTCGAAGGCCACGTACGACGCGCCCCCGGTGCGGCGCAGCGCCTCCAGCAACAACCCGGTCTTGCGCGACGAGCCCGAGCCCAGCTCCACCAGCGTCTGCGGGATGAGCTCGGCCGCCACGTCGTCGGCCACCCGCGCCAAGAGCCCCTCTTCGGTGCGGGTCTGATAGTACTCCGGCAGCTGCGTGATCTGCTCGAACAGCTCCGAGCCGTGCCCGTCGTAGAGGTGCTTGGGCGGCAGGGTGTAGGGCCGCTGGCCCAGGCCGTCGCGTACGTCGGCGATCAGCTGGGAGCGCGCGTCCGCGCCGTTGTCGAGGAAGGTCAGCACGTCGGGATCGACGTCCGTGCGCTGGTTCATGCCCGCTACCTGTATGGTCGACGCAACATCGGGATGGTCACGGTGCCCGCTGGCGCGCGGCAGTGTCGCACGCCGCGGCCGGATCAGCGACGCGGACGGTCATCCGGCGGGATCGCCACGCAGACCGCCGCTTCCTCGCACTCGGCTGGGTCGAGGCGATCCACCCGCTGTTGCAGCTCGAGCAGGCTCGCCCGCAGCTGGGCCAACTCGGCCAGGCGCTGCTCCACGTCGGCGAGCCGGTCGGTCACAAAGCCCTGGACGTGGGCGCACGGTGGCTGGCCCTCGTCGCGGGTGGCCAGCACCACGCCGATCTGCTCCAGGGTGAGCCCGGCGGCCTGGGCGCGTTTGATGAACCGCACCCGGTCGATCGCCGGCGGCGGGTAGTCGCGGTAGCCGCTGTCGGTTCGCCCCGGGTCAGCCAGCAGGCCCTCCGCTTCGTAGAACCGCAGCGTCTTCGGCGCTACCCCGGTCTGTTGCGCGAGCTCTCCGATCCGCACCGTCGCCCTCCTCGGCCGACACCGCCGGCCGTCGCGTCCTCGCGGCCTTGACCTTCCAGTGTGCTGGAACGTGCACGGTGGTGCCACCAGGCGGGACCCGCTCCCCGCGATCTGTTTGCCGACATCGAATCGAGGACCCTCCATGCAGGTGACGTTGCGCTACTTCGACGGGTGCCCGAACTGGCTGACGGTCGCCGACCAGCTGACCGACTTGGCCGAGCAGTTCAACGCCGAGGTCGCCCACGAGCCCGTGGACACGCCCGAAGCCGCCGAGCGGCTCGGCTTTCGGGGCTCGCCCACCGTGCTGATCGACGGCCAGGACCCGTTCGCGACCGGCGACGAGCCCACCGGGATGGCGTGTCGCGTCTATCCGACCCCGGAGGGCTATCGCGGCGCGCCCACCCGGCGACAGCTGCGCGACGCGCTCGAGGCCGCCGCGGCGGGCTGACCCGCCGCCGCGGGGTTCATGAGAGGCCGCGCGGCAGCCGGCTGGCGCCGGGAGCGGTCAGGTCGGTCCGGCTCGGGCGTTTGGAGGCCACGCGCCACGTCCGCCCGTGCAGCCATCGGTCGACGAACGCGATCGCCACCGTGCCGTCGTCGGCGTCGACCACCTCGCCGGGCGCGTGGCCGGCCACCTCGGCGCCGATCCGGGTGACCGCGAACCGCTGGTCACCGGACAGCGTGGCGATGCCGACGCCCGGTTCCGGGCTGAACGCGCGGGCGACCCGCGCCCCGCCCGCGGCGCGCATGTGGCGGGGGTCGACCATCGGCACGGTGCCCGGCGGCGGACACCAGGTGGCCTCCCGCTCGTCTTGGGCCCGCTCGGCCAAGGGGACCCCGGCCGCCAGATCGCCGAGCACCTGCGCCACGAGCCGGCCCAGCAGCGCGCCGCTGCGCCGCACCGCCGCGCCGCGGTCGTCGTCCGGGCCCACCGGCAGGCGATCCTGTGCCACCACCGGCCCGTCGTCGTGGCGGTCGGTCATGCGATGGATGCTGCACCCGATCTGGGAGGGCGCGGCCAGCAGCTGCCACGCCACGGGGTCGGCGCCCCGCCAGGCCGGCAGCGCCGAGGGATGCAGGTTCAGCCACCCGTGGGTGGGCAGCCGCAGCACCTCGGGAGCAAGCCGCTCGGTCCAGCAACAGCACACCGCGACGTCCACGCCGACGACGAGCTCGGGCCACCACTCGCCGGGGTCCGGCCCAAGGCGGTCGGTGTGGCGCACCACCAGGTCGCGAGCGCGAGCGACCGTCGTCACGGGGGGTTCACCGAGCGGGGGTTCGCCGGCCAGCACCCCCACGGGGGGGACGCTGTCCCCCAGCACCCCGAGCGCCGCATCGAGCGCGGCAGCCCCCATGTCGCCCTGGCCGACGAACAGCCACCGCAGCGAGCCGGTCACCACGTCGCTACTGGCTGAGCCGACGGCGGCGCTCCTCGAACTCTTCGTGGTCGATCTCCCCGCGGGCGTAGCGCTCCTCCAGGATCGACAGCGCCGAGGATCCCGGGGGCGCCGTCTCCGCGGAGCCGGCGTGGGGCCGGTCCTGGACGAGGCGGACCACCGCGTACAGGCCCACCAGGATGATCGCGAGCACCACGACGGTGATCACCAGGCCGCCCAGCATCCAGGTGGTCATGCCGTCGATCATGCGGTCCATGGGCATTCGCGCGTTCTCCTCTCGACGCGCACATGGTATGCCCAGCTCGCTGCGAACGGCGCCACCCCAGCGGGGGAGCACGGCCCGCTATGCTGCCCTGTCGCGCTCACGCTCGGGCACCATATGGACCCGGCGGTGGCCCTCTTGGGGAAGGGAACGCAGCAGTGCGCGTCGCGGTGTTCAGCACCAAGCCCTACGACCAGCACTATCTGTCGGCGGCCAACGCCGGGCACGATCACGAGCTCGTGTTCCACGAGGCGCGCCTGACCACCACCACCGCCCCGCTGGCGGCGGGCTGTGACGCGGTGTGCGTGTTCGTCAACGACGCGGTCGACGAGCGGGTGCTGTCGCAGCTGGCCGCCCACGGGGTGCGCGCCGTGGCGCTGCGCTCGGCGGGGTTCAACCATGTGGACCTCGCTGCGGCCGAGCGGGCGGGCCTCGAGGTGGTCCGGGTCCCCACCTACTCGCCCTATGCGGTCGCCGAGCACGCCAGCGCGCTGATCCTCGCGCTGAACCGCAAGATCCACCGGGCCTACAACCGCGTCCGCGAAGGCAACTTCGCGCTGCACGGCCTGCTCGGGTTCGACCTGCACGGCAAGACCGTCGGCGTGTTCGGCACCGGGGCGATCGGCACCGCCTTCGCGCGCATCATGACCGGCTACGGCTGCCGGGTGCTGGCCTTCGATCCGCAGCCCAACCGTGAGTGTCTGGGGCTGGGCGTGCAGTACGTCTCACGGGCCGAGCTGCTGGACGCCGCCGACATCGTGGCGTTGCACCTGCCGTTGACGCCGGACACCCACCATCTCGTGGACGCCGACGCGCTCGGCCGGATGCGCGACGGGGCGATGCTGATCAACACCAGCCGGGGAGCGCTGATCGACACGGTGGCGGTGATCGAAGCGCTCAAATCCGGCAAGCTCGGGGCGCTGGGAATCGACGTCTACGAGGAGGAAGCCGACCTGTTCTTCGAGGACCTGTCCGACCGGGTGCTCACCGACGACGTGTTCTCGCGGCTGCTGACCTTCCCGAACGTGCTCGTCACCGGCCACCAGGCGTTCTTCACCGAGGAGGCGCTCAC
>CAYQMQ010000179.1:0-4889 GCA_964418395.1 uncultured Actinomycetota bacterium | reverse complement strand
CCGGCGGCGCGGCGAAGCTGGTCGAGCTGCCCGCGGCGGCGGTGGACGCCGCGACGGCCGCCAGCCAGCAGCGGCTGCGCGCCCGGCCCGGCTGGCGGTGGCTGTGCTGCCTGCCCACCCACCACATCGCCGGCCTGCAGGTGCTGGCCCGCGCGCACGCCGCCGCCACCGCGCCGGTGGTCCACGACCGCTTCGAGGTCGCCGCGGTCGCTGCCGCGCTCGCCGACGTCGACGCCACCGCCCTGGTCCCCACCCAGCTGCGGCGCCTGCTGGACGCGGGCGCGGACTGGTCGCGGCTGCAGGCGCTGCTGGTGGGCGGCGGGCGGATCGAAGCCGACCTGTCGGCCGAGGCGGCCGAGGCCGGCGCGCCGGTCGTGGCCACCTACGGGGCGACCGAGACCTGCGGCGGCTGCGTCTACGACGGCCGGCCGCTGGACGGGATGCGCGTGGCGCTGGACGACGACGGGCGCATCCACGTGCGCGGCGCGATGCTCATGCGCCGGTACCGCGGCGACCCGGAGGCCACCGCCGCGGCGTTGGGCGACGGGTGGCTGGCCACCGCCGACCGGGGGCGCTGGACCGACGACGGGCGCCTGGAGGTGCTGGGCCGCGCCGACGACGTGATCGTCACCGGCGGCGAGAACGTGGCCGCCGACGCCGTGGCGGCGGCGCTGGCCGCCGTCGACGCCGTCGTCGAGGCGGCCGTGGCCGGCGAGGCCGACCCCGAGTGGGGCGAGCGGGTGGTCGCCTGGGTGGTGGTGGGCGACCACAGCGACCCCGGCGACGACGCGCTGCGCGCCGCCGTGGCCGAACGCGTCGGCGCCCACGCCGCTCCGAAGACGATCCGGCGGGTCGCGGCGCTGCCGCGCACCGCCCTCGGCAAGGTCGACCGCGCCCGGCTCGTCCACGGCGGCGGGTGACCGGCCATGCCCACCCGCACGATCATCGAGCCGTTCCGGGTCAAGTCGGTGGAGCCGCTGCGGTTCACCACCCGCCCCGAGCGCGAGCAGGCCCTGAGCGCCGCCGGGTGGAACCTGTTCGGGCTGGCCGCCAGCGACGTGCTCATCGACCTGCTGACCGACTCGGGCACCGGGGCGATGTCCACCGAGCAGTGGGCGGCGCTCATGCGCGGCGACGAGTCCTACGCCGGCGCGGCCTCGTTCGAGCGGTTCGAGACCTCCGTGCACGGGCTGACCGGCTCGGCCCACGTCATCCCCACCCATCAGGGCCGCGCCGCCGAGCGGATCCTGTTCGCCGAGACGGTGGCCGCCGGCGACGTGGTGCCGAACAACACCCACTTCGACACCACCCGCGCCAACGTGGAGCACCAGGGCGCCGAGGCCCGCGATCTGCCGTGCGCCGCAGCGGGCGACTTCGACTCGGACGCGCCGTTCAAAGGCGACATGGACGTCGACGCGCTCGAGGCCACCATCGCCGAGGTCGGCGCCGAGCGGGTGCCGCTGGTGATGCTGACGATCACCAACAACTCCGGCGGGGGCCAGCCGGTGTCGCTGGGCAACGTGACCGCGGTCCGCGCGGTGTGCGACCGCCACGGCATCCCCCTGTTCCTCGACGCGGCCCGCTTCGCCGAGAACGCGTGGTTCATCGCCCAGCGCGAGGAGGGCGGGCAGCGGCTGCCGCGCGCGGTCGCCGAGGAGGTCTTTCGCCTGGCCGACGGCTGCACCATCAGCCTGAAGAAGGACGGGCTGGGCAACATCGGCGGCGCGCTGGCGCTCGATGACGCCGCGCTGGCCGAGCGCTGCCGCGCGCTGCTGATCCTGACCGAGGGCTTTCCCACCTACGGCGGGCTCGCCGGGCGCGACCTCGAGGCGCTGGCCCAGGGGCTGGAGGAGGCCACCGACCCCGACTACCTGCGCTACCGGGTGCGCACCGCCGAGTACCTCGCCGAGTGCGCCTGGGACGCCGGCGTGCCCACCATCCGCCCGCCCGGCGGCCATGCCGTGTATCTGGACGCCGCCCGGCTGTTGCCCCACATCCCCGCCCACGAGCTGCCCGCCCAGGCGCTGGCCTGCGAGCTGTACCTGGAGGGCGGGGTCCGCGGCGTGGAGATCGGCACGCTGATGTTCGGCCGCCCGCGCGACGGCGACACCGACGAGCCCGCCCGCCACGAGCTGGTCCGGCTCGCGCTGCCGCGCCGGGTCTACACCCAAAGCCATGTGGACTACGTCGGCGAGGTGATCGCCGCCGTCGCCGAGCGCAGCGCGGACCTGTCGGGCTTTCGCATCCGCCAGCAGCCGGCGGCGCTGCGCCACTTCACCGCGGTGCTGGAGCCGCTCGGCTCGCCCGCGGCCGGCTGAGCCCGGGCGGCCGCCGCTACCCTCGGGGGCGTCCCGCCGACCCCGTGCACCGCCTCGCCCGCAGCGAGCCGCCCGCACCCCCTCGCCCTCACCGAGGCGCCCCACCGAGCAGGAGCCCAGCGTGGTTCAGCGACGCCTTCCCGCCCGCCTGATCGACAGCACCGCCCGCATCCGCTCGCGGCCGGCCGGCTCGGAATGGGCCCGGCTGCCCCGCGAGGAGGTGTGGCCGCGCGGACAACCCGGCGCCGGGCCGTGGGGCTCGCCGGACGGGCCGCGCAGCATCCCCACGATGGTCGTCGTGGCCGGCTTCGGCTTGGTGCTGCTGGGCATCTTCTTCATGTGGGCGCCGCTGATCGGGCTGGGCGTGGCCGGGATCGTCGTCGGCGCGATCGCCGGCGTCGTGGTGGTCGCCCGCCGCAGGGGCCGGCGCACCACGTTGCTGTGGGGCGGCATCGGCACCAAGGAGATCGAGACGGGTGAGGCCGGACGGGACGTCGACCGCGAGCCGCTCAGCGCCCAGGGCGGCGGCGGGCCCACCTCGTGATCGGCCGCGTCCGCGCTGGCTGAGCTCGCCTGCTCTGGCCGGGGAGTCGGCCATTCCCGCGGCGGCGGTCCGCAGGGGGGCGCTTCCCTCGCAGTGAACTTCGCCTGTGCCATACTTCGCTCATGGTGAAGTTCGTTGATCGCGAGCAGGAGCTGCGGGCGCTGGAGCGGGCCTGCGGCGACGACGGCGGCCTGGTGGTGCTGTCCGGCCGGCGGCGGGTGGGCAAGACCGCGTTGCTGGACCGGTTCGCCGCCGACCGCCGGGCGGTGTTCCTGCCGGGCACGCGCGCGCCGGTCGGTGAGGCGCTGCGCCGCCTCGAGGAGCGCATCCGCGCGGTGGTGCCGCCCGAACCCGGCGACGCCCTCGACCTCGGCCACCTCGAGTCGTGGGACGCGGCGCTGGGGTATCTGCTGGCCCGCGCCCGCGACGAGCCGCTGCTGGTGGTCCTGGACGAGTTCCCGTACCTGTGCGAGGCCGACCCGTCGCTGCCCAGCACGCTGCAGGCCCGCTGGGACCACCGCGGCGCGTCGCGCCTGTCGCTGGTGCTGTCCGGCAGCCACGTGGGGCTGATGGAGCAGCTCGTGTCGGCCGAGGCGCCGCTGTTCGGGCGGGCCGACGCCCACCTGCGCCTGGGGCCGTTCGACTGGCGCACCGCCGGGCTGCTGGTGGGCGGCGACGACCCGGAGGCGTGGCTGGACGCGATGGTGACCGTCGGCGGCATGCCGCGCTACCTGTCGCTGTGGGACCCGCGCCACGACGCGCTGACCAACCTCGTGGAGCTGTTGGACGGGCCGGGCGCGCCGCTGGGCGACGAGGGCGTGGTCGTCCAACAGGAGCTCAGCCCCACCTCCGCGCCCGCCCGCCTGCTGGAGCTGATCGCGCTGGGCTCGGACACGTTCGGCACGCTGCGCGAGACCGCCGGGCTGGCCCCGGCCACCACGTCGGGCGCGCTGGACCAGCTCGCCGCGCTCGGCCTCGTCCAGCGCCAGACCCCCGCCGGCGAGGACCCGCGCCGCACCCGGCGGGTGCGCTACCGCATCCGCGATCCGCTGCTGCGTTTGTGGCTGGCGGTCGTCGCGCCCCACCGCGAGGCCTTCGAGCTCGGCCGCGGCCACGACGTGCTCGCCAGCCACCGCGACCGTCTCGCCGCCAGCCAGCGGGCCGCGCTCGCCGCCGTGACCCGCGACTGGCTGGCGGCGACGCACAACGCCGAGGCGGGCCCGTGGTGGCCGACCGGCGCGACCGACGCCAACGACGGGGTCGACGCGCTCGCGTTGCGCGGCGGCGCGCCCGTGGCGGCCGCCCAGGCGCTGTGGGCCGGCGGCATCGACCCCGATCCGCTGCGGCGCCGGGCCCGCGACGCGTTGGCGGACAGCCGGCACGGATCCCCGCCCAGCGTCGAGGTGGTCGCCCGCGACGGCGCGGGCGTGGTCACCCCCGCCGACCTCTATCACGACGCCGGCGTCACCTGACCGCCGCCGTGACGGCTCCGGCCGCGGCGAGCGGCCCGTACAATCGCGGGCATGGATCACCCGGACGGACGCTCGCCCGAAGACGACGGCCCCGAGGTGCACGTCGACCTCGACGAGCGCGCGTGCCCGACCTGCCGACGCGATCTGTTGCCCTGGCAGCCGGAGTGCCCCGACTGCCGCGAGCCGGCTGTCCTGCGCTTCGGGTTGCCGCCGGCCGTGCCGGCGCCGCCGGCCCACCTGGTCGACGAGGATCCGCGCACGGCCGACGCCGATGCGGCCGGTGAGTCGGCGGAGGGCGCCGCGCTGATCGCGCGGGCGCTGGAGGTCACCACCGCGGAGGTCCGCCAGCCGACCGATGACGTCGACGGCCCGCCGCAGCCGCCGCCGGTGGGCGGCGACCCGCACTTCGGCTGAGCCGCGCCGACCCGCACTCCGCCCGAGCCGCGATGACGGGGGCGGCGAACGGGCTGGGCTACACGCCCGCGTAGGAGTGCAGGCCGACCACGAACAGGTTCACGGCGTAGTAGGTGATCGCCAGCGCCACGAAGGCGGCGA
>CAYQMQ010000178.1:0-4916 GCA_964418395.1 uncultured Actinomycetota bacterium | reverse complement strand
GGGCACCGCTCGCCGATCTCGGTCAGCGTGCGATCGTGGAAGACCACGTAGGCCGGGACCCCGTCGTCGGCGGCGCGGCGGGCGCGCCAGGCTTTCAGCGCCTCGACCGCCCGCTCGGTGGCCGGGTCGGCGGCCCGGCAGGTGGCACAGCGGCCGGTCGACCGGTCGTCGGGTGACACCAGCGGCGCCTCGCAGGCACAGACCCGCGACCGCCGGGCCGTCGCGGCCGTCGCCGAGCGGCGGCGCCGGCCGCCGGCCGCCGCCCCGGATGACGCCGCCTCGCGCGGCCCGTCCAGCCCGGCCAGCAACCGGGAGCGGCGCCGGCGGCGCGTGCCCCGGCGCTCGGCCCACGACAGCCACAGGTGGCGCCGCGCGCGGGTGACGCCCACGTACAGCAGGCGGCGCTCGTCCTCGATCGCCTCGTCGTCGTCGAACGCGTGCGAGATCGGCAACAGCCCCTCCTCGCAGGCGACCACGAACACCGCGTCGAACTCCAGCCCCTTGGCGCGGTGCAGCGTCAGCAGCGTCACCGCCCCGTCCGGGTCGGCGGTCTCCTGGCCGGCGGCGGCCCGGTCGACCAGGTCACCGACGACGGCGGCGAAGCCGTGCTCGCCCCCAACGGCCACGCGGCGGGCGAGGTCGACCAGCGCGGTCAGGTGCTCGTGGCGCTCGCGGGCGACCTCGCCGGCCGGCGGCGAGCCCGGCCGGAAGCCGGCCCGTTCGCGCAGCACCCGCTCGACGGCCTCGGCCGGGTCGGCGGGCGCGGCGGGCACGGTGTCGGGCCGGCGGGTGGGGTCCTCGCGGCGCCCGTCGGGCCGGAGGCTGGCCTCGTCGGACAGCACCGTCAGCGCCTGGCGGACCGCCTCGTGGGCGAAGAAGCCCGGCTCGCCGCGCACCAGATAGGGGATGCCGGCGGCGGTCAGCGCCTCTTCCCAGTCGGCCGACTGGGAGTTGATGCGATAGCAGATGGCGATCTCGCCCGGCGGGGTGCCGCCGTCCAACAGCTCGCGGACGCAGGCGATGACCGCGTCGCGTTCGGCAGCGTCGTCGTCGAACGCGTGCAGCTGCGGCGCGGGCCCGTCGCCGATCGTGGAGCGCAGCTGCTTGCGCTGCGCGCGGGGCTTGGTCCACAGCACCTTGTTCGCCAGCGACAGCACCGGGGTGGTGGACCGGTAGCTGTGGGTCAGCGTCACCGTGGTGGCGTGGGGGAACGCGGTGGTGAAGTCGGTCAGGTACGCCGGCGACGAGCCGTTGAAGCGATAGATCGTCTGGTCGTCGTCGCCGACCACGCACAGCTCGTCGCGGTCGCCGAGCCAGGCGCGCAGCAGCTGCCACTGCGCCGGGTTGACGTCCTGGAACTCGTCGACGGTGAACACCCGGTAGCGGGCGCGCACGGCCGCGGCGACCTCGGCGTTGTCGGCGAGCGCCTCGGCGCCGCGCACCAGCATGTCGTCGTAGTCGATCAGGTCGCGCTCGGCCTTGGTGTGCTCGTAGGCCGCCCATGCCTCGACCAGCTGGTCGGGCTCCACCGGCGGCTCGCGGCCGATCCGCTCGAGCGCGGCCGGATAGCCCTCCGGGGTGATCAAGCGCGCCTTGGCCCACTCGATCTCGGCGGCCAAGTCACGCATCTCCACTCGCAGACGGCGGGCGAGCGGGGCGAGGATCTCGCCTTTGCGGGCCAGCACCTGCGGGCGCGGGCGCTCCGACAGCTGCGGCCAGAAGTAGCGCAGCTGGGCCCAGGCGGCGCTGTGGAACGTCGCGGTGCGCACGGGGCCGGGCAGGCCCAGCGCCCGCAGCCGCTCGCGCAGCTCGCGGGCGGCGCGGTCGGTGAACGTGACCGCGAGGACCTCGTCGTGGGTGCACGCGCCGGCCATGATCTGCACCGCGATGCGGTGGGTGATCGTGCGGGTCTTGCCGGTGCCCGCCCCGGCCAGGATCCGCACGGGGCCGCTGACGGCCGTGGCCGCGCGGCGCTGCTCCTCGTTGAGCCCGGCCAGCAGCTCGCGGGCGGGCTCGGGCAGCGTGGCGGGGGTCGCGACGTCGGTGGCGGCAGGAGGCGACATCGCCGGGAAGCCTAGCGGCAGCCGGTGACACGCCATCGGTTCCGCCGCACCCTCGCCACCCGGGGGACCAAACGTCACCCGCTCGGGGGCTGGGTCGTTGTAGCAGTGAATACGAGGCCGATAGTTCTCCTGGTAGCCTCGGTAGCGTGGAACACACCGAGGTACCGAGGTTCGGGGGGACAGGGGTCGGAGCGATGGGGTCCCCATGAGCGCGCCCGAGTTGACCGGCACCTCGGAGCGGGTGCGCGCCGCGGTCGCCGAGAGCCTCGCGTCGCTGCCGGCGCGCTACCGCGTGGATCGCGCCCCCGAGTCCGTGCGGCGCTACCTGCTGCGCATCGGCGACGCCCCGCCGGCGGTGGTGGTGGCCGGCCCGCGGCGCTGCCGGTTGGCGCCCTCGGTGCCCGACCGGGTGGACGCCGAGGTGTGGATCGACGCCGACGCCTGGCTCGAGCTCACCCGGGGACACACCACCGGCCCGCAGGCGTTCCTGGACGGCCGGGTGTCGCTGCGCGGCGACCTCGACGAGGCGCTGCGGCTCGAGACGCTGTTCGTGGACAGCGGCAACGTGACCAGCCCGCGGCTGTGGCGCCACGACCACGACGGCGGCGAGATCGCGGTGTATGAGGCCGGCCCGCCCGACGGCCCGCCAGTGGTCGCCGTCCACGGGCTCGGCGCGTCGAAGGTGTCGCTGCTGCCGCTGGTGGCCGGGCTGGCCGCGGCCGGTCACCGGGTGCTCGCGCCGGACCTGCCGGGGTTCGGCGCCTCCGATCCCCCCGACGACGCGCGCTACACGCCCGAGGCGTTCGCCGGGGCGGTGCGGGCCACGCTCGACGCCGGCGGGATCGACCGCGCCGTGTTGGTGGGCAACTCGCTGGGCGGCCGCGTGGCGGTGGAGCTCGCGTTGCGCACGCCCGAGCGCGTGGCGAGCCTGGGGCTGCTGTGCCCGGCGGTGGCCTTCGAGGAGTACGCGCTGGTGCGCCCGTTGCTGCGCGCGCTGCCCACCGACCGCGCAATGGGGTGGGCGCGGTGGCCGCGGCTGGCGCCGATGGTGGACCGCGCCCTGGCGGGCATGTTCGCCGACCCCGGCCGGGTGCCGGCCGACAACCTCGTCGCCGCCCGCCAGGACTTCGTCAGCGCGATGCGCCACGGCTCCCGCCGCCGGGCGATGGCCGCCACGATGCGCCAGCTCGCGTTGGAGCGGCCGGGGGCGTTCTGGTCGCGGCTGGCCGGACTGGGCGTGCCGAGCCTGTGGATCTTCGGCGAGGCCGACCGGCTGGTCCACCCCGGCTACGCCGACCGCGTCCGCGCCCACGTGCCGGACGCGGAGGTGCAGCGGTGGGCCGACTGCGGCCACGTGCCCCAGTTCGAGTATCCCCTGCGGACCGTGGCGGCGCTGACGCGGATGGCGGCGGCCGCCCGCTGAGGGGGCTCGCTGAGACGGCCGCTCAGGGCCCTCACGTGGGTGCTCAGGGCGCGCAGGCGGATGCTCTCAGGCGGCGTCGAGCTGGGCGCGCAACGTCTCAGGGTCGGTGACCGGCGCCTCGCAAGCGAAGTTGCGGCACACGTAGGCGGCCGCGCGCCCGTCCACCGGCCCGCGGCCGGCCAGCAGCGGCACGGCGTCAGCGGCGTCCTCGGCGGCGCGGCCGTCACCGGAGGCGGCGGCAACCACCGCCTCGGGCCGCCAGCGCTCCCGGACGGCGGCCAGCAGCGGCCGGGCGGCTTCGTGGTCGCCGACCACCGCCACCTCCAGCGGCCCGCCGAGGCGCCGCTCGAGGGCCACCAGCGCCTCGCCGAACCCGCTGGGCGCGCGGGCCACCAGCCCGGCCACGGCTCCCAGCGTGCGCTCGGCGGACACGCCGTAGTCGGGCTCGCCGGACAGCGCGTGCAGCCGCAGGTGCACGTTGGCCATCACGCTGGTGGCCGACGGCACGGCGTTGTCCACGAACTCCACCGGCCGGGCGATGAGCGCCTCGCCGTCGTCGGCGGTGGCGTGGTAGCGGCCGGTGGGCGCGCCGGCGTCGTCGCGCTCGGCGAAGCGGGCGTCGGCGTCGGCGGCGAGCTCGTAGGCCCACCGGACCCACTCGGGGTCGAAGTCGGCCTCGTACAGCCGCAACAGCCCGTCGGCCAGCAGCGCCAGGTCCTCGGCCAGCGCCGGCACGCGTGGCCCGTGGCCCTCCCGCCACGCGTGATACAGCCGGTCGCCGATCATCAGCTCGGTGGCCACGAACCGCGCGGCGTCGCCGGCGGCGTCGATGTAGTCCGACCGCCCCAACGCCGCCCCCGCTTCGGCCAGCGCCCCGATGATCAACCCGTTCCAGCTGGTCAACACCTTGTCGTCCAGCGCCGGGGGCACCCGCTGGGCCCGCGCCTGATACAGCGCGGCGCGCACCTGCTGCCACCGCTGGCCGCGGTCGGGCAGCTCGCCGGCCTCGTGGGGGATGTTGCGGCCCTCGAAGTTGCCGGCGTCGGTCACGCCCAGCGCGCTCGCCCACGCGTGGGGGTCCTCGCCGGCCTCGGCCACGGTCGAGCGGAACTCGTCGGCCGGCCAGGTGAAGAACTTGCCTTCCACGCCCTCGCTGTCGGCGTCGGTGGAGGAGTAGAACCCGCCGCGGGGGTCGCGCAGCTCGCGCAGCAGGTAGTCGGCGGTGTCGGTGATCACCTCGTGGAAGCGCTCCTCGCCGGTCGTCTGCCACGCGTGGGTGTAGGCGCGCAACAGCAGGGCGTTGTCGTAGGCCATCTTCTCGAAGTGGGGCACCAGCCAGTCGGCATCCACCGAGTAGCGGTGGAAGCCGCCGCCGACGTGGTCGCGGATCCCGCCGCGGGCCATGGCCGTCAGCGAGCCCACCGCCGCGT
>CAYQMQ010000177.1:0-4924 GCA_964418395.1 uncultured Actinomycetota bacterium | reverse complement strand
AGCCCTGGTCGAACCGCACCGAACGCTCGCCGGCGATCGTGCTGGCCGCGACCACGCTGACGAGCCCGGCCACCACGATCATCGCCAGCATCGCCAACGGCAGCGAGCCCCGCTCATCATCACCGCGTAGACGGCGTGTCACCATGTTGCTCATCGGGTCCCCACTGGGTTGCGCAACGTCACGGTCGTCTCGGCTTCGATCGGCTCACGCCCGTCTTGCACTTCCCGCTGCAGGCGCAACACCACGCGGTAGGCGTCCTCGGCGTTCTCTGTGGCCGTGCCGGCCAGCTCCGCACCGTCGCGATCCAAGGCCGTGAACACGGCCGCGTCGGTCAGGTCCCGGACGAGCGTGCGCGTGCTGGTCCGATCCGCATCCGCTTCGACCGGCTCCCAGTCCGGGGACGGGCAGTCACGGACGAAGTCCCACCGCCGTTGGACGAGCTCCCACTGATCGCCGACGGGGTCGACGGTGTAGCGGTAGTGGCGCAGCTCGCCGTCGCGGCACACGTCGAGCGTCAGCGCCTGGTCGGTGACCTCGCGCACGGGGTCGCCGGCCCGGATCTCGCGGCTGATGCGTTCGAGCGCCGTCTGGGCCTCGGCCAGCGCCTCCACCCGCGCTTGGGCGTACGAGGTCGTGTGCAGTCCGCTGGTGACCCCGGCGACCGTGACGGCACCGACCACGCCGAGGATCACCATGACCACCAACAGCTCGACGAGGGCGAAGCCGCTGTCGGCGCTGCGGTCCAGCGTCGCGATCATGTCTCGCACTTCGTGCCCCCCCAGCTGTCTGGCGCGAGCAGGTCCAGCGCGAGGGTGCGCGTCTGCGTGCGCTCGTCGAACTCCCGCACCGCGGTGAGGTCAACGGCCACGCGGTCGGTGGTGGCAGGGTCGGGGAAGGCGTGGCCGGCTTCGATGACCAGGTTGAACAACGCGCCGTTGAGGGTGGGTGTCTCGGCGGTGAGCACCCGGTCGAGGGCGAAGTCCGTGCTGGTGACGTCGACGCGGTCGTCGAGCGTCATGCCGTAGGTGGTCAGGTCCACGACGAGGTCCTGGTCGAGGGTCCCGTCGTCTTGGACACAGGCATCGTCGACGGCGTGGGGGGCGGCGCTGTCGGGGTCCACGGTGTGGGCCTCGCCGTCGACGGCGATCTCGATAATGTCGTTGTTCTCGTACACGTAGCGCACCGGGTTGGTGAGGGAGGCCTCGTCGCTCGTGTTGCTCCGCGTCGCGGTGATCACGAACGTCGTGTCGCCATTGCGGTACTGCCACGACGAGCTGGTCGACGATGACAGGTACCACTCGGTGCCGTCCACCTCGCCGTCGTTGTTGAGGTCGGTTTCGCCCAACGACGCCGTGACAGTGGTGGATTCCCGGTTGATGAAGCTCACGGTGACCTCGTCCACCGGCTCGGTGGTCACCACGTCGATCTCCACATGCCCCTGCGAGGTGACGCTCATCGTGCCGTCGTCGTTGAACTCGACGGCCTTGTCGAGCTTGCCGGTGTTCGACTCGCCGGGGCTGTTGATGTAGCCCAGCTCCGGGTAGACGTCGACGCTGCGCAGGGCGAAGGCGGCCGGGTCCTGCTCGGTTGGCGCCGGAGCGCGCGTCGCGCTGTGGGTCACACTGCGGTCGACCCCGAGGTCGCTCCATCGGAGCGTGATTCGGAACCGCTTGTAGTCCTGCGCGCCGGCCGCCTGTGGGTCGTCGACCCACGTGATGTCGGTGCGGACCTCGTAGGCGGTGCCGTCCCGCTCGATCAGCTCGGTGCCCGCCCCACCAGCCCCGTCGCGCAGCGGCAGCGGGCGCGGGTCGTCCGGGACGGGGTCGCCGTTGTCCTCGAACGTCACGGTGGCCTCGCACGTCTCCAGGGTGAGGTCGCTGCACGGCTCACCGGAGTCGATGTTCACCGCGTCGCGGTAGCCGTGATCGCCGTTGGAGAAGCCCACGGCAGCCCAGTCGATTTGGTGCAGCTGCTCCAGCAGCTCGTTGGCCACCGCGTTGGCCTTGACCCGGTTCTCGTTGCCGTGCAGCGAGTGCAAGGCGGTGGTCAGCACGCTGGCGAGCGCCGAGAAGACCACGGTCAGGATCAGCATGGCCACCATGACCTCGACAAGGGTCATGCCCGCTTCGTCCCGAGGGGACACGGCGCCGCCTGCGAATCGCGCGCGCACGGTAGAGGGGCTCCTTGGCAGCGCTGGACAGATACTGCCGGTTACATCGACCAGGTGGCCGGGGGACTTGAGCCTCACCTTCCCTTGGAATCCGTCCGTCCCCCCGGAGGCCTCAGAGCGCGGCCGCCTCGCGGGTCTCGGCGTCCTCGACAGCGGCCTCCAGCAGCGCGATCAGCACGCCGCGGACCGAGTCCTTCGAGCGGGCGTCGACCGGCAGGCAGCGCACCCCCTCGTCGAGGCCCAGCTCGTCGCGGGCCCGGGCGACGTCGGCGTCGGGCTCGCCGTCGCTCTTGTTGAGCGCGACCACGAAGGGGACGTCGGCCACGTTGGTGAAGAAATCCAGGATCTCGCTGGCTTCGGCGAACGAGTCCGACCGGCTGGCGTCGATCATCACGACGAAGCCGATCATGCCCTCGGCGAGGATCTGCCACATGAAGTCGAAGCGCCGCTGGCCGGGGGTGCCGAACAACAGCAGCGCGAGGTCGTCGTCGAGGGTGATGCGCCCGAAGTCCATGGCCACCGTGGTGGCCTGCTTGCCCGGCATCGAGCCGGCGCCGTCCACGTTCCGCTCGGTGGACAGCACCGCGATCTCGCTCATCGTCTGCACCAGGGTGGTCTTGCCGGCCCCGTAGGGGCCGGTGATGACCATCTTGGCCTGGCGGGCGCTGCCCGAGGCACGGGCTTTGAGAGCCACGGCCTCAGACCCCCTTCACGCCATCGATCAGCCGCAACAGCATGGCCTTGTTGATGTCCTCGTCGCGGGTGAGCCGTCGCTGGGGAGGCTTCTCGGCCTCTTCGTCGTCGTCGACCCACACCGTGTCTCCGTTGGTCTGTTCGGCGGATCGCGAGCCCGGCGCGGCGGGAAGCTCGTTGGTGAGCGGCGCCTGCGGCCGGGCCGAGCCGTCGGCGGGCGCGGGTTCGACGGACGCCTGGTCGTGGGCCGGCGCGGCAGCCGCGAGCTGCTCGGCAGGCGCGGGCTCGGCGGATGTCGGCGCCGGATCGCCGCCGGCCGGCTGTGGCGGGGCGGCCGGGAGAGGGGCGGGCCCGCCGGAGGGGTCGTCGGCCTCCTCGGCCTCGCCAGCCTCCTCGGCCTCACCGGTGTCGTCGGCGTCGTCGGAGGCGGCGGGCTCGCCGGCCTCGTCGTCCTCGCGCGCACGTGGCACCGCAGAGCCGAGCGCCTCGGCGGCCACATCCGACGCGTCGGGCACGGTGGCGCTGTCGACCGCTTCCGCCGAGGCGGCCGGTGGTGCGGCGGCGGTGTCGTCGCCGACGTCGTCCGCGGATGCGCCGCTATCGCCGTTGAGCGGCTCTCCGGCGGTGAGGACGTCGTCGCCGAGCTCGACGCCGCTGACCAGGGTGGGCGCCAGGGTCGAACGGCGCGCGGTGGGGCGGGACGTCTCGTTGGCCGCCGGCTCCCCGGCCTCGGTCTCGGCGTCGCCGGCCTCGTGGTCCGCGCCGGCGTCGGTCTCGTCGCCGGAGGCGTCGCCGTCGTCAGCCGCGGCGGCCTCGTCGGCTCCCGCGTCCGCTGCGGCGTCGTCCCGGTCGTCCTCGTGGTCCGCGTCGTCCCGAGCGGACGCGTCGGCCGCGACCGTCTCCGGGGTCTCGGTGGGGTCGTCGCGCAGCAAGCCGAGCTCGCGGGTCTCCAGCTCCCGCAGCCGGTCGCCGCGCGTGCGCACGCCGGCGGCGTGGGTGGCCCGGTCACCGACCGAGATCAGCCCGGCGTCGACGAGCCCGGACAGCTCGGCGGACGTGGCGTACTCGCCGCTGCCCAACAGGTCGACGAGGTCGCCGACGGTGCGGCGCCCGTCCACCAGCGCCAGCAGGCGCCACTGCTGGCGCCCGACGGTGACCGGTCCTTCGCCGGGCGGGTCGGGCACGAGCGAGGGCACCGACTGGCGCCCGGGCACCCGCCGGCGGATCTCGGCCCACTCGCTCAGGCGACGGCCGCCCTCGACGATCAGCTGCTCGGTGTTGAGCTCGACCTCGCCGGCCAGCGGCGGCACCTCGCCGGTCTCGAGGCTGAAGGTGGCCTCCGACAGCCGCATCAACGCGAAGACGGCGTCCTCGGCCTGCTGGCGGCGGAACTCGGCGACGGCCGTCTCGTCGATCGCGCCCTGGGCCACCAGCGCGGCGATGACCCCGCCCTCGTCGTGGTGCTCGGTGGCGTCGAGGGCGGCTTCGAGCTGGGCGTCGTCGATCAGCCCGGCGGCGAGCATGCGCGTGCCGGGGGCGGTGCGGCGCACATCGTCGAACGCGCCGACGATCTGGCCCTCGCGGAAGATCACGGCGCCGGCGGTGTCGCCGTAGCGCACCCGCAGCGTGCCCGTCTTGTTGGTCAGCGCCAGCAGCTGGAAGAGATCGGGGAGGCTGAGGTCGTCGAGGCGTCCTTCGAGCACCGCGGCCTCCTCAGCGAATCGACGAGGCGATGTCGCCCGAGTCGGCGGCAACCTCGTGTTGGACGGTGGGGCCGTTGCTGGGCGGGCCGGGCACGGCAAGCCCGCCCTCGCCCGCGCTGTGGTCGGCGTCGGCGCGGTGACCGTTGCCCGACAGGCGGGAGGCGGCCGGCTCCAGCGCGCGGCCGACGTCGTCGGCGGCCTGGCGCATCTGATACAGCATGAGGCCGATCTTGGCCTCCGCGCCGGTGATGGCGGCCAGGACCGCCTGGTCGCGCGCCGACATCAAGAACACGTAGCCGCCCGCGCCTTCCACGAACACCTGGCTGAGGGCGCCGCGGCCGAGGCCGGCGGCGGCCT
>CAYQMQ010000176.1:0-4935 GCA_964418395.1 uncultured Actinomycetota bacterium | reverse complement strand
TGGCTACCGAGACCACCGACGCGAGCACCGACACGCTGCCGGGCAGCTACGACCCGAGCGAGATCGAGCCGCGCCGCTACGACTGGTGGGAGCGCTGCGGGTTCTTCGCCGCCGAGCCGGACGACCCCGGCGAGCCGTACGCCATCGCGATGCCCCCGCCGAACGTCACCGGCAGCCTGCACATCGGCCACGCGCTGATGACGGTCATCGAGGATGCGCTCATCCGCCATGCCCGCATGCAGGGCAAGAACGCCGTGTGGCTGCCGGGCACCGATCACGCCGGCATCGCCACCCAGAACGTGGTCGAGAAGCAGCTGGCCGCCGAGGGGCTCACGCGCCACGACCTCGGCCGCGAGGCGTTCCTCGAGCGCATGTGGGCATGGGTGCAGGAGTCCGGGGGGCTGATCCTGGCTCAGCAGCGGCGCCTGGGGGCCTCGGCCGATTGGCGCCGGGAGGCGTTCACGCTCGACGAACCGCGGTCGGCGGCGGTGCGCGAGACCTTCTGCCGCCTGTACGACGACGGCCTCGTGTACAAGGGCGAGCGGATCATCAACTGGTGCCCGCGGTGTCTGACCGCGCTGTCCGACATCGAGGTCGACCACCCCGAGGTCGACGGCGAGCTGGCGCACCTGCGCTATCCCGCCGCGGACGGTGGCGATGGCGTCGTGGTGGCCACCACGCGGGTGGAGACGATGCTCGGCGACACCGGCGTGGCGGTGCACCCCGACGACGAGCGCTATCGCCACCTGGTGGGGTCGACCGTCGTGCTGCCGCTGCTCGAGCGTGAGCTGCCGGTGGTCGCCGACGCCGGCGTCGACCCCGAGTTCGGCACCGGGGCGGTCAAGGTCACGCCCGCCCACGACCCGCTGGACCACGAGATCGGCCAGCGCCACGGCCTGGAACCGATCGAGGTGATCGGCGACGACGGACGTATCACCGAGGGCGGGGGCCCCTACGCCGGCCTCGACCGCTTCGCGGCCCGCGAACGGGTGAAGGCCGACCTCGCCGGGCTGGGGCTGCTCGGCGACGTCTCCGCCCGCGTCCACCCCGTGGGGCACTGCTCGCGGTGTGACACCGTGGTCGAGCCGAAGCTGTCCGAGCAGTGGTTCGTGGCCACCCGCACGCTGGCCGACCGCGCGGCCCAGAGCCTTCGAGAGGGCCGGCTGCAGTTCGTGCCCGATCACCACGCCAAGGGCTACCTCGAGTGGCTGGACAACCTCCACGACTGGTGCATCTCCCGCCAGCTGTGGTGGGGTCACCGGATCCCGGCGTGGTACGAGCCCGACGGCACCGTCCACGTGCGCCGCGAGGACCCGTCCGCCGAAGAGGTCGAGCGGCTCGGGCTCACCCGCGACCCCGACGTGCTCGACACGTGGTTCTCGTCGCAGCTGTGGCCGCTGACCACGCTGGGGTGGACCGGTGGCGGCCGCGACGAGACCCCGGACCTGGCCACCTGGTATCCGAACGCGGTCATGGAGACCGGCTACGACATCAACACGTTCTGGGTCAGCCGGATGCACATGATCGGGCTGTATCTGGTCGACGAGGTGCCCTTCCGCACCGTGTTCAACCACGGGATGGTGCGCGACGAGCACGGCAAGAAGATGTCGAAGAGCTTCGGCAACGTCATCGACCCGCTGGAGTTCTGCGAGGCCTACGGCGCCGACGCGCTGCGCTTCGCGCTGCTGCGCAGCGCCAGCCCCGGCCACGACGTGCCGATCGCCAAGGAGTGGATCGAGGGTGCCCGCCGGTTCTGCAACAAGATCTGGCACGCCTCCAAGTTCACGCTGAGCCTGTTGGAGTCGGCGTCGGCGGACGGCTCGCTGCCCGCCAGCGGGCGCACCGTGGAGGATCGGTGGCTGCTCAGCCGGCTGGAGGCCGCCCGCACTGAGGCGGTGGCCGCCTACGCCGAGTACGACCTGGCCCGGGCCGCGCGGGCGCTGTATCACTTCACGTGGGACGAGCTGTGCGACTGGTACGTCGAGGTCGCCAAGCTGCGCGAGGATGATGTGGCGGCCCGGACGCTGGCCTACGCCCTCGACCACGTGCTGCGGCTGCTGCACCCCCAGATCCCGTTCGTCACCGAGGAGATCTGGCAGGCGCTGTGGGCGGCCCTCGACGCTGAGCCACCCGCCGCGGCGGTGATGGTGGCGCCGTGGCCGGCCGGGCCCGCCGCCGAGCGCGACGTCGAGGCCGAGCAGGCGTTCGCGATGGTGCAGGAGGCGGTCACGGCGCTGCGTCGCTTCCGCTCCGAGCATCAGCTCGCGCCCACCGCCCGCGTGGACGTGGTGGCGGTGCCCCGCGAGCGGGGCTCGAGTCAGCTCGCCGCCCTCCAGGGAGCGGTCGAGGGGCTGCGGCGCCTGGCCGGCGTCGACGGGTGGCGCGTGGCCGAGGACGGCGAGCCCGGCGAGCTGGGCCCGACCGGGCGCATGTCGCTGTCCGGCGTCGACCTGCTGGTGCCGCTTACCGGGCTCGTCGACCTCGACGAGGAGCGCGAGCGCCTCGAGCGCGAGCTCGGCCAGGCCGAGAGCGAGCGCGACCGGGCTCAGGCGATGCTGGCCAACGAAGGCTTCGTGGCGAACGCCCCCGCCCAGAAGGTGCAGGCAGAGCGCGACAAGGTGGCCGAGTGGAACGAGCGGATCGAGGCGTTGACCGCCCAGCTGGAGGCGCTGCGCTGACCGCGATGTCGCAGCCCGCGCGGCCGAGCCTGGAGGCGGTGGTCGACGACGTCGCCCACCGGTGCCGGGCGGGCCTGGGCGCGGCGGCGGGCGCGCTGTACGGCCGCGACGCCACCGCCACTGCCCGGGCGTTGCGGGCCCAGGCCGAGGGCCAAGCCCGGCGGTGGCCGTGGTTGCCGGGGCCGTGCTATGCCGGGCTCGAGCCGTTGGGTGTGGCCTTCTCCCAGGACGACCGCCCCATGGTGGTGGCCGGCAAGGCGCTGGTCGGTCGGCCGGTGCGCCCGGAGCGCGTGGCGGAGGCTGCCCGGCAGCTGTGCCATCCCGAGCCCGTCGCGCCGCCGCAGGCGCCCGATCCGGCGCTGGCGGCGGCGGTGGACCGGTTCTGGGCCCGGTTGAACGGCCTCGCCCGTCGGCTGGGCCAGGCGGTCCGCGCCGGTGACGCCGACGCCGTCGATCAGCTGCTGCAGCGGGGCCGGGACCAGCTCGCCGACAGCGCCGCCGCGGTGCGCGAAGCCGCCGAGGCGGCCGTCGCCGGCTCGGGCTCAGTCGCCGCCCCGGGCCCAGTCGCCGGTTCGTCTGTGGGCGCCGGCTCCGCCCCGCTCTCCGCGCCCGCCCGGCCCGAGCCCGCCCCGGCCGACCCCGCGCCCGCCGAGCCCTCGCCCGCCAGCCCGACCGAGCCGCCACCCGAGACGGTCGAGGACGAGGGCGCCCTCGGCCCCGACCGCCCCTATGCGCCGGTCATCTTCGTGGGGCTCTCGCTGCTGGTCGCGCTGGTCCTGCTGCTGGTCACCGGCCTCGGCGCGCTGGGATCGTGAGCCGACCCCTACACTGCCGGCGATGATCCCGCAGTTCTCGTTCGACGAGGCCTGGGCCGCGCTGTTGGAGCGCAAGCCGCAGCGCATGGTCCCCGACCTGGACCGCATCACGCTCCTGTCGGAGCTGTTGGGCCGACCCGACCAGGCCGTGCCCGCGATCCAGGTCACCGGCACCAACGGCAAGACGTCCGCGGCGGCCGCGCTGACGGCGTTGTTGCGCGCGCTCGACCTGCACGTGGGCACCTACACCTCGCCCCACCTGCAGACCGTCCGGGAACGCATCCGCCTCGACGGCGTGCCGGTCAGCGAGGCCCGGTTCGCCGAGCGCTTCGCCGAGATCGCGCCGTACCTGGTCGAGGTCGACGCCCGCAGCCAGCACCACGTCACCTTCTTCGAAGCGCTGACAGCCCTGGCCTACGCCGAGTTCGCCGACGCCCCCGTCGACGTCGCCATCCACGAGGTGGGCATGGGCGGCCAGTGGGACGCCACCAACCTGGTGCGGGGCGAGACCGCCCTGATCACCCCGATCGGGTTGGACCACCGCGAGCTCGGTGACCGGGTGGAAGAGGTCGCCCGCGAGAAGGCCGGGATCATCAAGCCCGGCGCGGTGGTGGTCAGTGCCGCCCAGTCGGAGCCGGTCGCCGAGGTGCTGGCCGAGGCCGTCGCCCAGCAGGACGCGCGGCTGATCATGCTCGGCCGCGACGTGCGCGTGTCCGACCGCCGGCCCGCCGTCGGCGGGCAGGTCGTCACCATCGAGACGGTCACCACGGTGCTCGAGGATCTGGTCGTGCCCCTGCACGGCAAACACCAAGTGGACAACGTCGCCTGCGCGCTGGCTGCGGTCGAGGGGTTCCTCGGCTTCGCCGGCGGGCTCGACGAGGACCTGCTGCGGGAGGCGGTGGCCTCGGTGCGGGTGCCGGGGCGCCTCGAGGTGGTCGGGCGGGGCGCCGAGCGCGCGCCGGTGGTGCTGGACGGCGCGCACAACCCGGCCGGAGCAGCCACGCTGGCCACCGCGCTGCACGACGAGTTCGCCCACCGGCGCCGGGTCGTGGTGGCCGGCGTCCTCGACGACAAGGACGTCGAGACGGTGATCGCCCGCCTGTCGTCCGTCGCCGACGCGCTTGTGGCCGTGCAGTCCCCGTCGCCCCGCGGGGCCTCCCCCGAGCGCATCGCCAAGGCCGCCGAAGGGCTCGTTCCCGAGATCGTCGTCGCCGACCAGGTCGCCGACGGCATCGAGCAGGCCAGCGAGCTGACCGGCCACGGCGACGCCGTCGTGGTCACCGGCTCGCTGTACACGGTGGGAGCGGCCCGCGCGGTCCTCGGCCTCGAGCCGGCCTGAGCCGCACTCACCGCCCGGCACGTCTGAACCGCGGGCACCCCCCGACATCCCGAAAGGACCACGCGTGAGCGACCGCACCCTGATCCTGATCAAGCCCGACGCC
>CAYQMQ010000175.1:0-4944 GCA_964418395.1 uncultured Actinomycetota bacterium | reverse complement strand
CGCGGTCGCACATGGCGTCGGCCACCGCGAACGAGCCCCGGCTGCCGTGGCCCACAACGAACCGCTCGACCTGCTCGGCGGTGATCGTGCCGTCCGGCGCGCCCGCGGCGACCTGGGCGGCTTTCTCGGCGATCGCGCTGACGTTGGTGCCGGCCCGTTCGAGCAGCGCCTCCACTGCCTGGTCGTCGATGCGCCGCTCGTAGCGGGCGAGTTCGTCGGTGACCAGCTTGCGCCATCCCCGCTCGTCGAACTCCCGGGGTGGAGCCACGTCGATGCGCCCTCCGGCCTCCTTGACGCGCTTGGCCAGCGTCTGGATGCGACCCAACGAAGTGGCCACCAACACCACCAGCGCCTCGGGCGGACTGCCGTCCAGCTCGGCGGCCAGCGCCCTGGCGGCCTCGGCGGGCAGCGCCTGGGCCTCGCGGATCACCACCGCCCGCGGCGCACCGAACAGCGAGCCGGTCCGCAGATCCGGCAGCGGGCCGTCGGCGAGCTCGGGCGCCCGCAGGTCGGCGACGTCCAGCTCGCCGCCGGCCTCCTCGCGGTAGGCGGCCAGCACCCGGTCCGCCTCGCGCTGCAGCAACAGCTCCTCGGGGCCGGTGATCAGCAGCACCGGCGGTCGCTCGGCCCTCGCGGTCACGTCTTCCTCACGGCGGGCCGGAGTGGCCGCCCTCGGTCGGCGGGTACGGGGTCCGGAACCCGGCGGTGCACGCGTCGCACTGCTGGTGGACGTCGACGCGCTCGTAGGGCACCCACACCAGCGACGCTTCGAGCCCGCAACGGGTGGTGCCCTCCCACTCGCGCGCGATCTCGTCGTCGGGGGCTTCGGCGAGGTGTTGCTTGTCGCGTTGATCCTTCACCCAGACTCGGGTCAGGCCGGCCATGCGCTCCGTCATCCTTCCAGCAGCGCGTCGGGGTCGGGCACGTGCTCGGTGCCGGGCCGTTCAGCCCCCGGCGGGGTCAAGCGCGGCCGCCAGTGGTGGGTTAGCGGCTGGCGCCGGTCGCGGCCGAACGCCTTGGCGGTGATCTTCGGGCCCGTGGGTGCCTGCCGGCGGGTGGCCTCGTTCGCCTCGACCAGATCGACGATCCGCTGCACCACGTCGGCGTCGAAACCAGCGTCGACGATCTCGTCCGGCGACTGGGCCAACTCGACGAGCCGCTCGAGCACCGCGTCGATGATGGCGTATGTGGCGGGCAGCTCGCGGTCGGGCCGGTCGGGTGTGCGGCGGGCGCTGGGCTCCTTGGTCACCACCCGCTCCGGGATGGGCTGGCGGCCGACCGCCCACCCGTAGTCGGCGCCGTCCACCCCGTTGCGCCAGCGGGCCAGCTCCCACAGCAACGTTTTGGGCACGTCGGCCATCGGCGCGAACGCTCCGGCGAGGTCGCCGTACAGGTGCCCGTAGCCGACGGCCAGCTCGGTCTTGTTGGCGGTGGTGACCACCATGCCGTACTCGTGGCTGGCCAGGGCCAGCAACAGCGTGGCCCGCAAACGGGGGAGGATCCCTTCGCCGGCCTCGCCGAGGTGTCCGCTCGAAGTGTCCAGCAAGGCGGCCACGGTGGCCGCCTCGGTCTGGAACACCTCGCGCAGATCGACGCAGTCGTAGCGGATGCCGAGACGCTCGGCCTGTTCGCTGGCGTCCTCGACGTCCACTTTGCGGGTGGCCGGCCCCTCGATGGTGACGCCCCACACGCGCTCGGGGCCGAGCGCGTCCGCCAGCAGCGCGGCGACGACGGCGCTATCGATGCCACCCGACAACCCCACGACCGCCAGGCGGTGGCTTTGTCCCTCGGTGAAGTCGGCCAGGCTCCGCACCAGCGCGCGGTAGGCCTGCTCCACGTCCGACGACGGCATCGCCACCGGCGGCGTCGAGTCCAGCTCCCGCTTCGGGCTGACGGCGGGCCGGCACACGAAGCGTGACCGCCGCGAGCGGGCCGGGTGGACCAACGGGACGTCGACGACCACCCGGGCTTCCTGGAACTGGGGGGCTTTGGCGATCACCGCTCCCCGCCCGTCGACGATCAGCGAGCCGCCGTCGAACACGACCTCGTCCTGACCGCCCACGAGGTTGGCGTAGGCGACCGGCATGCCACTGCGGCGGGCGGTGTCGGCCACGACCTCGTCGCGCTGGTCGGACTTGCCGCGGTGGAACGGGCTGGCGTTGGAGCTGGTCAGCAGCTGGCCGCCGTCGGCGGCCACCGCGTTGGCCAGATCCGTGCGCCAGATGTCCTCGCACACCAGCACGCCGACCTCGGCGCCGTGCATCGCCCACGTGCCGCCGAGCTCGGTGCCGGCGGCGAAGTAGCGCCGCTCGTCGAAGACGCCGTAGTTGGGCAGCAACACCTTGTGCACCCGCCCGCGCACCGCTCCGCCGTACAACAGCGCCACGGCGTTGGCCAGCCCGCGCGGGGTGCTGTCGGAGCTCGCTTGAGCCGGAACCGAGTCAACAAAGCCCACCACCGTCACGCAGTCGCCCGCCGCGGCCGCCAGATCGTCGAGCACTGCCAGGTTGGCTTCCACAAAACCGGGCGTGTGCAACAGATCCTCCGGCGGATAGCCGGTGATCGCCAGCTCCGGCAGCACCAGGACATCGGCTTGGACCTCCTCGGCCCACTGCATGCAGTCGGCGATGCGGGCACGGTTGCCCGTCAGATCGCCCACCGGCAGGAAGAGCTGGCCCATCGCCACGCGCAACGAGCCGTAGTCACCGTCGGGGCGAGCAGCAGGCGCTGGTGGTGAAGCCATGCAGCCCTCCTCGACATGCGACACGACGGTTCCGGAGCCCCGGCAGAATATCGCCATGACGGTTGCCGCGTCCGAGCCGTCGGCACCAACCCACCCGGCTGGCCACAACCGGCTCAGGGAGCCCTTCCTACTTCCTGGCGGGCGGCGGGGTGGGCCGGTGGTCCTCCGGGTCGTGGTCGGCGCCGGGGGCGAGGGGCTCGCGGCGCTCGGCGGCGAGCTCGATCTCCCACTGCAGCGGCCAAGGGTGGGGGTGGCACGGGTCGGTACCGCTGCTCTGCTGGGCCATGACCGGCGCCGGCAGGCCCGGGGCGGGGCACTGCGGCCTGGGGTGGTGCAGGTGCAGCAGGTGGCCGACCTCGTGGTTGACGAGCATGGTGCGGTAGCCGACGAGGTCGCCTGCCCACGGCTCGGTGGCGTGGCGCCACCGGTCGGCGTTGAGCGCCACGATGGGGCCGTTCTGGCAGGAGTAGCGCCCGCCGGTGTCGTAGGGGTGGCACAGCCGGTCGACCTCGTCGCCTTCGGCCAGCACAACGCGGAAGCGCGCCTCGGGGTCGCGCACAAAGTCAAAGCCGGCGCGCACCCAGCCGCGCGGGTCGGTGAGGATCTCGTGGACGGTGGCGGCGAAGTCGGCGCCGGTGTCGTCGGCGGTGCGGACCTCGACGCGGTAGCGAACCGTCTCGGTGGGCGTAGGTGTGGCCGTCGTGGGCGACGGCGACGTCCCGGTGGACTCGGTGGCCGACGGCGCTGGGCGTTGGCCACCGCTGACGTCCGCAGACGGCTCTTCGGGAGCAAAGCGCCACACGTAGGCGCCGGCGCCCGCGAGCGTCACCGCGACCGCGAGCGCCAGCAACAGGCGGCCCGCCGCCGCACCCCGCTGCCGGTGGTCGCCGCCGACAGCCGCTGCAGTCGGACGTGGGTCGGACCACCCGGCGTCATGGACGCCGGCGGTGACGGACACGGTCGGCCCCCTCGGTCCGTGGCGGAGCGCGCCAGCGATGATCGCCGCGCCAGCGGCCGCTGTCCACAACCGCGGCCAGGCGTCGTAGCCGCCGGTCTCGGCGAGGCGGTGGACCACCACACGCTGCTGGCTGCGCGTGCCGTGCGGGCGAGCCCCCTCACCGGGTCCCAGCCGTGCCGGTGCCACCGCCTGAGCGGAGCCGAAAGCATCCCGGGGCGCCGGCCGCCGGCCAGGCCAGCGAGCCCCACCGCAGATGGCCGGCGACGACGGCCATCAGCAGCGCCAAGGCGGTGAGTACCAGCCACAGGGGCACGATCGCGACGGGTCGTCATCGCAGCCACATGCCGGTGACGAGACGGCATCGGAGTCCGAGTCGATGGAGCCGCAGTCATCCTCGGCTCCGGCGCCGACGGCTCCGACGAGGCCGGGGGCTCGGACGGCTCGGATGGCGATGTGTCCGGGGACGGGGCGGGCTCCCGCGCCGGGTCAGGGTCGGGCTGGGAATCGGGCTCAGGCTTGGGGGCAGTGGCGGTGTCGACAGCCTCCTCCACGGGGTCCACAGCGATCGCGGCGGCCTTCCCATCTGCGGGTTCCTCGAAGCCTGGTCTGGCTCGTCACCCAACGACGGCTTCGTTCCCCGGTGACGTTTTGCACTGCTAAGCATGCCTCACCGAGCGGCGCACACATCCGCACTCCGTACGTCAATCTCTGGCCGGCTCAGCGGGTCCGGGCGAGACGGCTGCGCAGCTCCTCGCGCTGGACCGCGGCCAGCGTGCGCCGGGTGGCGTGGAACCCCGCCTTCAGGCGGGTCAGCGCCTGGCGCGCGTCCAGATCGCCGCGGGCCCGAGCTCCCGCGGCCCAGGCGAGCTCATCGGCGAAGTCGCGCAGCGCCGTCGCGAGCGGATCGTCGCTGCCGGTCTCGCTGCCCGCCGCGTCGGCGCTCGGCGTGGATGCCTCGCCCGCCTCGCTCACGGTCGACGCCGGCGCGGCGGCTTCGGCGGGAGCCACACCCCGGTCGGTGGCGTCAGCGGATGGCGTGTCGCTGGCTTGGCCGGCAGCGTCCGGCTCGTCCGCCCGGGCCTGCTGCTCGGCCAACAGCGCCGAGACCATCTCCTGCCACGTGCCCTCGCCGAGCCCGGCGTCGGCCCGGTCGAGCAGCATGCGGGCGGCCGTGGCCGCATCGCCGCCCTCGAGCACGTCGCCGGCGACCTCCAAGGTGGCCCCCAGATCGGGGTCGGCCGAG
>CAYQMQ010000174.1:0-4964 GCA_964418395.1 uncultured Actinomycetota bacterium | reverse complement strand
CGAGCCGGACGACCGCTTCGACGATCTGGCGGTGCCGGCCGGGGGCCCCCACCCCTGCCACGAACGACCGGTCGATCTTGACGACGTCGATCGGGAAGTAGGCGAGGTGGGTCAGCGAGGAGTAGCCGGTGCCGAAGTCGTCGAGGGCCACCTGGACCCCGCGCTCGCGCAGGGCGACGAGCGTCTCGGCGACCGTGGCGGGGTTGTTGATCAGGGCGGTCTCGGTGATCTCCACCATCAGGTTGCACCCCGTCAGGCCAGAGGCCGCCAGCGCGTGGTCCACGCCCTGGACGAAGTCGTCCTCGCTCAGCTGGGCGGCGGCGACGTTCACCGCCAGCTGCGCCGAGCCGTCCCCGAGGGCCGGCAAGATCCCCGCGACGTCGTCGCACGCCCGGTGCAGGGCCTGCGTGCCCAACGGCACGATCAGGCCGCTGTCCTCGGCCACGGACAGGAAGGCGCCGGGCGCCAGCACCCCCCGGGAGGGGTGGTTCCAGCGCAACAGCGCCTCGAGGCCGAACAGCCCGCCGGTGCGCAGATCGATCTCGGCCTGATAGGTCATGAAGAAGTTGTCGCGGGCGAGGGCGTCGCGCAAGTCGCTGGCCACCTCGACCTGGCGGGCGGCTTGAGCGCGCATGTGCTGGTCGTAGACGCAGACGCTGCCGCGCTTGCGCTCCTTGGCGGTGGACACCGCCGCTTGGGCGTCGCGGAGCAGCTCGACGCCCTCGTCGTGGCACTCGCTGACGGCGACGCCGGCGCTGGCGGTGACATAGACCATGCCGGGGGTCAGCTCGTAGTGGCCCGAGACCGCCTCACACAGGGTCCTGGCGAGCTGACGGCACTCGGCGGTGGCGACCTCCTCGTTGTCGGCCAGGCACGGGCGGATCACCGCGAACTCGTCGCTGCCCAGCCGGCTGACCAGCTCCTCGGGCTGGGCGGTGTCGTCCAATTGCTGGGCGAGCTGCTGCAACAGATGATCGCCGTGGCGATGGCCGAGCCCGTCGTTGACGAGCTTGAACCCGTCCACGTCGAGCATCACCACGCCCACGCGGCCCCCGGCCGCTCCCGTGTCGGCGATCGCTTCGTCGAGCCGGCTGGTGGCCAGCGTCCGGTTGGCCAGCCCCGTCAGCGTGTCGTACAGGGCGAGCTGCTCGAGCTCCTGGGCCGTGCCGTGGTGGTTGACCGCCGAGGCCACGAGGTGGGCGACGCTGTGCAGGAAGGCGGCGTCCTCCTCGGTGAACCGACGCGGCGAGGTGCTGTGCACCCCCAGGACGCCGTACGGCCCCTGCTGCGAGGAGATCGCCACGCTCATGCCGCTGGCCACGCCCTGCTCGGTCAACAGCTCCGGCACGGCGAACCGGGTTTCGTGGGCGGTCTCTGGCACCACCACCGGCGCCTCAAGCTCGAGGGCGTAGTCGAACTCGGACGCGCCTCCGGTGGCGACGGAGGCACGGCTCGCGGCGCCCTCCTCCCATCCCAGGGCGGCGCGCAGCCACAGGCGCTGCCCGTCCGCGGCGAGCTCGAAGACCTCGCACAGGTCGGCGCCGAGGACCCTCGCCGTGGCTTGGCACACCTGTTGCAACAGGGCATCGAGATCCCCGGTGTCCAGGATCTCCTGGCCCAGGAGCGCCAGCGCGGCCTGCTGGTCGGCGCGGCGCTGGGCCTGATCGCGGGCGGTGTGCAGCTCGGTGAGGTCGGTGGCCACGCCGATGATCTTGGCCAACTCGCCGCGGTCGCCGAAGACCGGTGTGGCCGCCAGCCACGTCGGAAACGTCACGCCGTCCTTGCCCCGCGCGCGGAACACGCCCGACCACGCCTCGCCGCGCTGCAGCGCCGTCCAGATCTCGTCGGCCACGCCCTGCTCGGCGTCGCTGGCCACCAGGTCGTGCACGCGACGGCCCATTGCCTCGTCCGCGGTCCAGCCGTACAGCCGCTCCGCCGCCTGGTTCCAGTACTCGATCCGACCGTGGGGGTCGGTGGCCACGATCGCTTGTCCCACCGCCGCCAGCAGCCGCGCGCGGTCGCGCAGCTCGGTGGTCAACCGGCGGGACTCGCGCAAGTCCTGCATCACCGCCGACAGCGCCTCCAGCCGGCCGGCGTCGTCGTAATGGGCCACCAGAACCTGGGCGACCGGGATCTCTTCGCCGTTGGGGCCCAGCACCGCCGTCTCGTCGCGCCACACGCCCTCCTGCGCGGCCACGACCACGCCCTCGCTCAACCGCAGCCACGCCCAGTCGGGATGGAACTCGGCCAGGGAGGCGGGCAGCGGCTCGTCCGGGCCCAGCCCGCACAGCGAACGGCCGCCCTCGTTCACCCACAAGGGCCGCCCGTTGGCGTCGGCGGTCCCGACGAACGACGTCGTCGCCGCCATGATGTCAGCCAGCCACCGCGGGTCGGTGCTCACGCCCCCCTCGCAGCGGACGGCGCACCAGGATCAGTGACGATGCAGCGTGCTGTCTCGATTGTCACGGCCTTGAGCACATACAGAGGATATCAACGGTGAACTCCACCGATCCGAACCGGTTGTGACGATCACGCCGGCCGCGCAGCGGTTCGGGAACGGACCGAAGGTGGGGCAGCCAGCAGGTCCCCCGGCACTGGCTGGCTGCCCCGGCGCTTACAGCTACCGTCCACCCCACCCTGTGGAGCGCTGTCCGTGTCGCGTTGCGCCGGCCACGGTCGCGGGCACGAACCGGGCCGCACGCGGCCCCCGCCCGGCTGGGCACGGATCAACGCACCGGATGGTGTGGCGTGTCACTGCAGCACCTCCTTCGGACACGTCGAGAGGCAACGCACGGGCCGTCCCTGCCCCACGCAGGGCGGGTGACGGCACCGTCAGTGGCCTCTCACCCTTGTCGAGCCACGAGCCCGCGGTTTGATACATCGGATTTCGGTGAATTTCCTGTGCGTCGTTCAGGCGCGAGTGCCGGCCACCTCAGCGCGAGCCGATGTCAGACTGTGGCCTTTCGAGAGGAGCCCGCGATGAGCAAGATCCCCCGGCCGTCGCTGCGGGACGCGGCTGCCGCCGTGCGCACCGATTCCGACGCCCGCTTCGCGGCGTTGCTGGCCGCGACGTTCGCGTTCTCGTTCGGGGTCGCGCTCGGGTTCGTCCTGGGCCAGCGAACGGGCGCGCCCGCGCCGGCTGCCCCACCCCCACCTGCGGAAGCCGCCATGCCACAACCCCCGCCCCGAGCCTGACGGTCACCCCCCGGCCGAGCTGTTCGACGGGCTGGAGAGAGCCGAACGTCCCGGTCGCTGGGGCCCGTTCGGAGCCGGACCGTGCATGTGTCACCATGCACCGGTCCACACACGGGGGTGAGAGATGCAACAAAGGGCGGGGTTCCATCTGCGGCGCAAGTACTTCCGCTTCATGGGCGCCGAGATGCGGGTGCTCGACGACGGCGGGAAGCTGGCTGCCTTCGCCGAGGCCCAGCGGCTGAAGCTCAAAGAGGCCATCACCGTCTACGGCGATGAGGGCAAGACCGAGCCGCTGGTCAGCATCAACGCCCGGCAAGTGATCGACTTCGGCGCGACCTACGACATCACGGACGCGGCCTCGGGCCAATCGTTGGGCGCGTTGCGCCGCCAGGGGCTGCGCTCGAGCTTTGTGCGCGACGCGTGGACCATCCTCGATCCCCAGGGCCAGGAGATCGGCACGATCGAGGAGGACTCGGCGTGGATGGGGCTCATCAGGCGGTTCGTCGACATCGTGTCGCTGATCGTGCCGCAGCGCTACGACATCACGGTCGACGGACAGCACGTGGGCCAGCTCCAGCGCAGCAAGAACCTGTTCGTGCTGAAGTACGACATGTCCTTCGACACCGACTATCTGCAGCGTGTGGGCCGGATGACGGCCCTGAGCTATCCGGTGATCCTGTCGCTCGTCGAGGACACCAAGCAGTGAGCGCTCAGAGGTAGGCCAGCAAAGAGGGAACGACGCCAGCGAGGGTGGCAGCCCGCGGGCCGCCACCCTCCTGTGTCGGTGAGGGGCTATGGCCCTTCGGGCTCGGGCGGTGGGGGCTGTCCACCGGCCACCGACTGGGCCTGGGTAGCCACGTGCTCGCTGATGGCGGCCTCGCCGCCGACCAGCACCAACCGCTCGACCAGCGGGACCAGCTCCTGCAGCGCCCGGGCCGTGGCCGGTGACCGCTCCAGGTCGTCTCCGTCGACCAACAGCAGCGGCCCCTCGTCGGCCGCGGCCGGTGCGGCGGCCAGCGCGTCGGGCGCGGCCTGGCCGGTGGCCAGCCAGGCCACCGTTGGTGGGGCCGTGGCCTCGGCAGCCCGGCGCCGGGCCAGCTGCACCGCGGTGTCGTAGCGGGTCCGGCCCGCCACCCGGGTCACGTCGGCGGCCTGCTGGGCCACCGCGGATTGGACCGCGGGCGAGACGGCGGCCTCGCCGCCCACGATCACCACCGGCTGGGTGCCGTCCAGCGCCTGGGCGGTGGCCGGCGGCAGCTGGTCGGGCGCGGTCAGCAGCACCGCCCCGCCGTCGGCGGCTGCGGCCGCCCCGGCGCTGAGCGCGTCGGCCCACGCCGAGCCCTCGCCGTCGGCGGCGCCGGCGGCCACGTAGACCGGCCCGGAACCGGGCAGGCGCTCGGCGATCGCGGCCGCGGTGGCGTAGCGGTCGTCACCGGCCACGCGGTCCACCTGACCCACGAGCTCGTCGAGCTGGTCGACTGCCGCCGGCGACACCGCGCCGGTGCCGCCCAGCACCACGGCCCGCTGGGGCTCGAGGCGGGCGATCTCGGCGGCGGTCGCCTCCGGCAGCGCGCCCTGGCGCGCCAACAGCAACGGCGCGTCGTGGTGGGCGGCCAGCGGCCCGCCGGCCAGCGCGTCGGCGAACTCGCCGGCGCGGGCGATCACCACGGTGTCGACGCCCTCCGCCTGCGGATGGTCGGCCCGGGAGATGGCCACGGCTGTGCCCACCCGATCGGGGCCGGCCAGGCGCTCGACCGCACCCGGCTCGC
>CAYQMQ010000173.1:0-4997 GCA_964418395.1 uncultured Actinomycetota bacterium | reverse complement strand
TGGACTACCAGCCGCTGCTGGTCCGGGCCGTCAACGAGACCCCGGGGCGCTATCTCTTCAACCCCTACAACGAGTGGGCCGAGACCCACGACGGCTGGGGCCCGTGGCTGACCAACCTCACCGCCCGGAAGGAATGGCTCGACGAGGACCCGGACCGGGCCCTGGCCGTGCGCGACGCCTTCGAAGAGGCCCAGCAGATGATCGTGGACTCCGACTTCGAGATCCTGCGCGAGGACACCTACGCCGAGTGGCTGAACCTGCGCGACGACGCCGAGGTCGACGGGTTCGTCGAGTACTGCCAGGAGGTCGTGCCCTGCTACACCACCGAGTGGACCGAGGACGACCTCGCCCAGGCCGAGAACTGGGTCGAGCTGATGCACGAGAACGAGCTGCTGATCGAGGAGCTGCCCGAGGAGCCGCTGGCGGTGATCCTCGAGGACTACTTCGAGGACGCGGAGTAGCTCGCGGCACCGAGGACCATCCGACGCCGGGGAGCCGACCGTGACCTCGAAGCTGTGGCGCAAGACTCCGGGCTCGTCCTCGCTCGGAGGCGGCGGCCGGCTCCTCCTGTCGATCTGGGCCCTGGTCCTGCTGATCCTGCTGTGGTGGGTGGGCGGTGCCTACACGCGCTTCGTCCCACCCATCAGCGAGGTTCTCGCCGCGCTGCCCGCCTTCGCCGGCGACGGCGAGACCTGGTACCACGTCGTGGTGACGCTGCAGCGGGTGCTGCTGTCGCTGGTGGCCGCGGCGGTGCTCGGCACCGCAGCCGCCTACACGATCAACCGCGGCCAGCTGGCTGGCAAGGTGGTGTCCATCTACGCGCGGCTGGCGCTGGGCGTGCCCAGCACCATCGCGGCGCTGCTGGCGCTGTTCATCTTCCAGCGCTCGGCCATCGGCGTGTACGTCGTCGTGACCATCATCACGTTCCCCTTCATCGTGGTGACCCTGCTCGGCGGTCTGCAGTCCGCCGACGAGCGCCTCGCCGAAGTCGCCGGCGTCTACCGGTTCGGCGCCGTGCGGCGGCTGCGCCACATCACCATCCCGCACCTGGTCCCGTATCTGTTCTCGGCCATCCGCAACGAGAACGCCCACGCATGGCGCGTGGTGGTCCTGGCCGAGGTCTTCGCGGTCTCCAACGGCATGGGCACCCGCTTCATCCGCGCCTACGACCGCTTCATCCTCGAAGACGTCCTGTTGTGGCTGCTGATGTTCATGGCCATCTTGTTGATCACGGAGTTCGGGGTGCTGCGGCCACTGGAGCTGTGGGCGCAACGATGGAAGCGGGCCCCCTCGAAACGACCGGCCGAGCCCCGCGTGCGAGAGGAGATCCCGGCATGAGCGCCGACCCCTACATCCGCGTCGACGGTCTCGCCGTGTCCTACGACGGGCACACCGAAGCGGTCGCCGACATCGACCTCAACGTGGACAAGGGGGAGTTCGTCGCGATCCTGGGCCCCAGCGGGTCGGGCAAGTCCACGCTGTTGCAGGTCCTGTCCGGCCTGCTGGCGCCGCTGCGCGGCCACGCCGAGATCGGCGGTCAGCCCGTGGACGGCACGCCCGCGGGCCTGCCGCCGATCGGCTACGTGTTCCAGGACCACCGGCTGTTGCCGTGGCGCACGGTGGGCCAGAACCTCGAGCTGGTGCTGGCGGCCGCCGACGTGCCCCGCAGCGAATGGGACGACCGGATCGACCGCTACCTGCGGATGCTGCAGATCGAGCGGTTCCGCGACACGTGGCCGATGCGCATGTCGGGCGGACAGCGCCAGCGCGTGTCGATCGCCCGCGCGTTGGCGCTCGACCCCGCCGTGGTGTTGATGGACGAGCCCTTCAGCACCCTCGACGAGGTCACCGGCCGGCTCATGCGCCAGCAGCTGCTCGACGTGTGGGAGGCCAACCCCCAGACCATCGTCTTCGTCACCCACTCGATCCGCGAAGCGTTCTTCCTCGCCGACCGCATCGTGGTGCTCACCCAGGGTCCGGCCACGGTGTTGAAGGAAGTCGTCGTCGACCTGCCGCGCCCCCGCCGCTACGAGAGCCCCGAGCTGACCGCCCGGGAGTCGGCGCTGGTCGACGAGGTCATGGAGCCCTGGGGGTATGCGTCGAGCGCGTCGACGGAGTCCCCGTCATGACCGCCACCACCGACCGGCGCTCCACCACCCACCTGCCCGAGTCGATGAACTCGAACTGGGTCGCGGCGGTCGTGGCGATCCTCGTCGCGGTCGTCGGCTGGCAGATCATCGTGTGGCTGTCCGGCGGATGGGTGCCCGGCCTGCCCGCGATCTTCGGCTCGGTGGCCGAGAACCTCGTCGACCCCGAGACCTACACCGGCGCGCTGATCACCTTCCGGCGCTTGGGCATCGCGTTCGTCGGCGCCACGATCGTGGGCATCACCCTGGGGGTGGTGATGGCGCTGTCGCCGTCCTTCGACGCCTTCTGGCGCCCGCTGGTGGTGGTCGCGCTCGCCATCCCCGACCCGGTCTACTTCATCGTGCTGATCCTGATCCTGGGCACCGCCGAGAGCGTCAGCCAGCTCGCGCTGACGCTGGCGGTGACCCCGTTCGTGGTGATGATCGCCCTCGGCGCCGTCAGCGCGCGCGACACCGGCCTGGACGAGATGAGCCGCGTGTACCGGCTGCCGCGCCGCACCTACCTCAAGGAGGTGCTCGGGCGCCAGCTCGCCCCCGGTTTCATCGCCGCCGGGCGGACGAGCTTCGCCTTCTCCTGGAAGATCGTGGTGTTGATGGAGGCCATCACGCAGCCGGATGGGATCGGCTTCCAGATCTACAATGCCTTCCGGCTGCTGCGGCCCTACGAGATGATCGCGCTGTCGCTGATCTTCATCCTGCTCATGCAGATCGTGGAGCGCGTCATCTTCGGCACGGCCGAACGGCGGCTGTTGGCGTGGCAGCGATGACCGCGATGGGCGACGGCGGGTCGGAGACCTCGATGGCTGGGCGGCGGCCACACGTCCACGTCCTGTCGCTGGGCGGCACGATCGCGATGACCGGCGACGCGGCGCACGGGGTCACCCCTCAGCTCACCGCCGACGCGCTGGTGGACGCCGTCCCGGCGGTGCGGCAGGTGGCCGACGTCACCACCGAGCAGTTCCGCCAGGTCCCCGGCGCCTCGGTTGCCACCGCCGACATCCAGGACGCCGTCGGCCGGATCGCCAAGCTGGTGGCCAACGGCTGTGACGGCGTCGTGGTCACCCAGGGCACCGACACGATCGAAGAGACCGCCTTCCTGTTGGACCTGCTGGTGAGCGGTGACGCCCCGGTGGTGGTCACCGGCGCGATGCGCAACCCCACGCTGCCGGGCGCCGACGGCCCCGCGAACCTGCTGGGCGCGATCCGCACCGCGGTGGAGCCCACCGCCCGCGGCATGGGCACGCTCGTGGTGATGAACGACGAGGTCCATGCCGCACGGTTCGTCACCAAACGCCACACCAGCAACCCGGGCGCGTTCGCCTCCCCGCTGATCGGACCCGTGGGCTGGGTCGCCGAGGACCGGGCTCGGCTCGTTGCCATGGTGCCGGCCGCGCCGCGGATGGGCGGCGTGGTGGAGGTCCCCGTCCCGCCGGTGGCGCTGCTGAGCCTGGCGTTGGACGACGACGCGCGCATCGCCACCACGCTGGCCGAGCTCGGCTACCGCGGCGCGGTCGTGGAAGGCCTGGGCGGAGGCCATGCGCCCGCCCGGGCGGTGGACGCCCTCGCGTCGCTGACCGAGGCCATGCCCGTGGTGCTGGCGTCGCGCACCGGCGCCGGACCCGTGTTGCACCGCACGTACGGCTTCGCCGGCTCCGAACAGGATCTGCTGGATCGGGGGCTGGTGCACGGCGGCTACCTTGACGGGCCAAAGGCCCGGATCCTGCTGGGACTGGGGCTGGCCAGCGGAGCCGACCGTGACCGCCTGGCGGGCCTGTTCGCGGCCTTCGGCGGGATCGGCGAGCCTGCAGAGGCGCACGACCCGAAAGCCCAGCCATGACCCACGCGTGGAGGAAGAACAAGACCGTCAGCGAGGACGTGGCCGACCATCTGCGCCAGCTGATCCAGCAGGGCACGCTCCAGCCCGGCGAGCGGTTGCAGCAAAACGAGCTCGCCAGCCAGTTCGAGGTCAGCTCGACGCCGATCCGCGAAGCCTTCGCCAAACTCCAGGCACAGGGCCTGGTGCGGATCGACCGGTACCGCGGGGCGGTGGTGTTCCAACCGACCGTCGACGACCTCGTGGAGGCCCACGAGATCCGCGAGGCGCTGGAGACGATGGCGGTCCGCAAGGCGGTGCCCAACCTCACCGACGACGACCACGCGGCGTTGGAAGAGCTGGTGGGCCGCATGGAGGCCGCCGACGCCGACTGGGTCGAGCTCAACCACGAGTTCCACCTGCGGCTGTACCGCGCCGCCAACGCCCCCCGGCTGATCACGCTGATCGAACAGCTGCGCGCGACCACCAACGCCTACCTGCACATGTTCAAAGAGATGACCGGCCCCGAGCACCGCGGGGACGACGAGCACCGCCGGATCCTCGACGCGGCTCGGCGCGGCGACGCCGACGCCGCCGCGGAATGGACCCGCGCCCACATCCACTCCACCGTCGACCAGGTCGTGCACAAGCTCGAACGACGCCAAGCAGACGGCTCGCCGCCCGACAACAAGTGAGGACGCCATGGCACGTGACGCAGTGACCTTCGCCAACCCCTCCGTCGTCGCCCCGCCGCTGGGATCGTATTCCCACGTGAGCAAGGGAGCCGGCCTGTTGCACATCGCGGGTCAGGTCGGCGTCGACGCCCAGGGCGCCGTCGCGGGCGACGACGTGCGGTCGCAGGCCCGGCAGACGTATCGCAACCTGGAGACGATCCTGTCGTCGGAGGGCCTGTCGCCCGCGGCGATCTTGAAGTTCACCACCTACCTCATCGACGAGGACGACATCGCCGCCTTCTACGGCGTGCGCGACGAGCTGTTCCCCGAGCTGTTCCCCGACGGGGCGTATCCGCCCAACAC
>CAYQMQ010000172.1:0-5017 GCA_964418395.1 uncultured Actinomycetota bacterium | reverse complement strand
GGAGCTCACCCCCGTCCACGCGCTCACCTGGGGCCGGCGGGCCTGACGCGCGGGGCTGGGACCCCCAGTCGAACCGGGTGGCCAGGGTGTCGCGGACCTGGCTGAGCAGCGGTTGCCGAGACGTCTGGCATGTCGGGGGCTTGTGTGCGGCTCTCGGAGTCTGCAGTCTTTAATTCATGGCGTCGCTGACTCCCGCTCGGCGGGTGGCACACCGGCTCAGCGACCTGCGGGTGCACGGACCGCAGGCGCTAGCGACCCTGCCCGACGAGCAGCAGTGGGTTGCGGCCAGCGACCATGACCGACGTCGGGTCCTCAGCGAGTTGCGGATCGACTTGTATGCCCTGGCGGCATTGTTGGCCCACGCGGTCGTGCGCTGTGCCATCGCCGAGCGGCCCTCCTACCCCCCGTACGGGCTGGCGCGATCGAGGTTTTCGGAGTGGGGGGTGATCAGCGCCACTCCGCAACCGTACGAGGAAGGGTCGCTGGACAGCTTCTACACGTTGTGGACGGCGTTCGTCGACACGATGGTGTTCCATCTGCACGCCGAGCTCAGCGCACGCCGGCGCTCACCACAGGCTTGGACGGTTGACGGCCTCGAGCGGTTGCTGGCGAAGTTCGCCGCCGTCGACGATGACAAGGCGCGGGCGCGAAAGCGGGATGCGCCCACCTTCGTCTATGGCGGCTTGCAGTTCGGCACGAGCTTCTGCGTCCAGCTGATCGAAGCCGAGACGCGGGTGCTGCGACGCCACGCCCCCGATCTTTCCGGCCAGCGGTACGCCGAGATCCTGGCGCGCAGCAGCGGCCCCGCCTATCGGCTGGCGGCGCTGGAGTTTGCCCAGGCCCTGTCCCTCTACGAGGGGCTCTTGACCGACGCCGCCGACACCCCGAAGCACGGGCGCACGACGCCAGGGTGGTTCGACGCCGACCGGTTCGTCGTCCAGCGGTCACACGGACAGCCGTGGCGCGTGACGCTCGCCTCCGCCGATGACCCCAGGCCCGCCACGGTCACCAGCCGGCTGGGCTGTCCCGCGCGCATCGCCGCCGACGATCGGGACACGCCGATCGATGCGCTATGGCGATGGTGTGTTGAGGTGGCCGGCGCCGCCGGGTTGTTCGAGTCAGACGAGCACCCACCGGGGTGGTAGCGCGTGTCGACGGCTACGAGCTCGACGAGTGGATGGCTTGGGACTGTCGGGTCCTCGCAGAGTTCGCCGGCACGTTGACTACCGACTTCTCTCCGCTCACGTGCTGGCGGACCCCTGTCTCGCGGTGTAGAACCGGCACAGCAGCAGCACACTGCCAGTGAGGTCGTTTCGAGCCGTGGCGCGCCGAAGGCAGGCGCTGCGCCGACGGGGAGGTGAGTGTGGTGGCCGCTACGGTTCCAGCCAGGCCCGGGCCTGGCGGCAACGAGCCCGACCCGTCCCGCCGCGGCCGGCTGGCCGGTCGGCTGATGGCTGGGGTTTTACGGTCGCCGCTGTCGGTGGCGGTGGATCACACGTGGACGGTGGTGACCGTGGCCGGGCCCGCCAGCGACCGGCCTCAGACCGTGGTGGTGCGCTACGCGGCGGGACCGCGCCATGTGTGGGTGTGGCCGGGCGATCCCGAACGTTCCACGTGGTGGCGCGGGCTGCGTACGCCGGGGCGGGTGATGCTGCGGCGGGGTGGGCGGACGGTGACCGGGCTGGCGCGCGTGGTCGACGGCGCTGTCGAGCCCGGCGAAGCCGCTCGCGGGCTGACGGTGTATGCGCAGCGGTTTCCGCGCATCGCCCGCGGCATCGTCGGCGGCGACATCACCAGCGCCCGTCTGTTGCAGGCCGCGGTGGCCACGGTCTGGGTGCGCGTCGACGTAGATGACACGACGCTGCGGGTGGACCATGATCCCGCCGTGGCGTTGACTCGCGGACTGGGCCGGGTCCGCCGACGGCTGGGGACGTGTCCCGCGCCCATGGCGGTGGCCGGTGGACCGTGTGCGGCCAGGAACGGGCACGCGGCGACGCAGGGGGCCGTGAGCAGGTAGCCGGTCGCGTCCACCTCATCCCAGGCCATCCCGTCGCTCTCGCCGCTGTGGGACACGGCGAGCTCGCCACGACGGTCCAGTGCGGCCCCGATGAGCCGCTCGATGCCTGCGGCGTGACCGTGCGCCTGCGGGACGTGGCTTAGTCGACGAAGCCCCCTGGCCTAAGGGCGCCCCCGGCAACACCTCA
This sequence comes from uncultured Actinomycetota bacterium, assembly GCA_964418395.1. Classification (GTDB taxonomy): domain Bacteria; phylum Actinomycetota; class Nitriliruptoria; order Euzebyales; family Egibacteraceae; genus QS-5-72-10. Next base: position 2,813 of record CAYQMQ010000172.1, on the reverse strand, counting down.
GCGAGAAGCGGTCGGGCGTCCACGCGGGCCGCGGGCATATGCAGTTGCGGAGCGGGTATTCGGTGGCCAGGACGCACGCCATGTACCCACCTCGCGCCGAGGAGCAAAGAGATGCGCACACGGTGGCTAATCGCGTTGGTGTCGGTGGTGGCTCTCCTCGCCAGCGCGTGTGATTCGGCTCAGAACGAGCAACCGGCCGAGACCGACAGTGACGGCGAAACCCAAGTAGATGCCGGTGTTCAGCAGCGCCTGCAGGACGCCATCGCCACCACCGGCGAGCAGGGCCCAGTGGAGTTCACCGCCACCAGCCAGCGCGCCATCGATGCCGGCTCCTCTGCCGGCACCGACGCCGACGAGAGCCCGTCCGACGATGGTGTGTCCGGCGACGTGGACGACGAGGACGCCGCCACTGACGGCGACCGCACCACCCAGGTCGATATCGAGGGAGTCGTCGACTTCGACCAGGGTCTGCGGAAGATGAGCCTCGTCCCGGGAAGGTCCACCCGGGACGCGGAGGTGTCGGTGCTTCTCGAGCAGGACGACCTCTACGTGCAGCTCGCCGACGACGCCTCCGGCGACGACCCGGCCAACGCCCAGTGGGGACGGCTCGACAAGGACGAGCTCGTGGGCGTGGAATCGCGCGCCAGCCAGATGCTGTTGCACGACCCCTACCCGATGCTGCAAGCGTTGCAGAACGCCACGATCGATGTTCGCGAGGGCACGCCCATCGGCGCGGCCGACAACGATGATGACAGCGTCGAAGACGAGGGCGCGACCGCCGACGAGGGCGGTCCCGTCGACGACGGCCTGGCCGACCAGCCCGACATCATTGCGAGCGTCGACCTGACCGAGACCGACCAGTCGGCGCTGGAGGCCCTGGCCAAGCAGATGAGTTCAGACGAGCTCGACATCTTGGTGTGGGTGGAGCCGGCCGTCGAAGACGATGATGGCGAGGAGACCGCCGATGGCAATGTCGATGCGGACGAGATGGACGACCGGATCCAGCAGCTCGCCATCAGCCTGCCGGCCGAGGCGGCGGGCGAGCTCGGCGGCACCGAGGACGACCGCGACGCCGGCGACGACGATGTTGACGACAGTGCCGAGGGTAGCGACGCCGGCGCGGACGCTGTCGACGACGACTGGGAGCTGATGATCGAGTTGACCAGCTTCGGCAGCGAGGCCGAGATCGAGGCGCCGGAGGACGACGAGGTCGTCGAGATCGGCGTGGACGAGCTGCGTGCGATGCTCGGCGGTCAGCGCGAGGGTGTGGAGTCGACCCCCACGCCCGACGCCGACGGCGACGACGGCACGGGCACCGACAGCTGAGCTCGCTGACGGTGCCCCGGCACCGTTGCCGCGCCGCGGCCCGCGCCCGCTACGACCCCGACCAGCGCTTGAAGGCCAACCACCCGACGGGCGTCCCTTCCGCCTGCTGCCGACAGACGGGTGACCGGCGACGGGGCGCGCTGCAAGCTCACCCTGCCCGTGGGACGGGGCCGCCCGCTGCGCGTCACCGCCGCCTCCAGTGCGCCGCGGATGATCTCGGCCTCCGAGCGGCCCTCCTCGCGTGCGAGGCCGGAGCGAAGCGTTCCGAAAAGGGACTCGCGGCGTCCCGCGAGGTCGAGTATCGTCACCGTGTCCGTCCCGTCAGGGCTTCGGGCCGGATGGCACGTAGGGGACGGCAAAACTTCCTCAGGACCTCGAATCGCTTCATTGGGAAGTCGCTCACCCCGGGGAACGTCCCAGTCGATCTCGGCAGCGACAAGGACTGACCGGCCGCGAGCGTGGGCAGGCCGCGGGGATAGCGACCGACACGCGCCTGCGCCGCCCCGAGCTGGTCAGCTGTGCTGGGACGATGTCGACAGCGCGGGGACGTCGCTGGCGTCGGTTGGGTCGTGGGCATCGAAACTCGTATGATGCTGCGCCGATGCGACTATCACACCACCTCCAGACCCTGATCGCCCTCGTGATCGGCGCGGTACTGCTGACGGGCTGCGGCGGCGATGACGACACCACCGCCGACGAGACGGGCGCGACCGACACGCCGACCCCCGTCGACGTCGAGGACGACGACACCGACGAGGCCGCCGACACCGACGAGACGCTGCAAAGCAGCGACTTCGCCGAGCTGGCCAACCAGGGCTTTGCCAGCGAAGCCCGGGTCACCTACGAGCTGAACCAGGACGGCGAGGAGACCCAGACGATGGTGCTGTCGTCCGACGGCGAGCAGACGGCGTGGCTGATGCCCGACGCACGGATGATCGCCCGCGCCGACGGCACCAGCATCTTCTGCGACGAGAGCGGCCAGCAGGCCCAGTGCTTCGAGACGGGCGGCGAGGGCCAGGCCGGTCCCATGGCCGGCGCGTCGCCCTTCTTCGGGCTGGCGACCGCCTTCCAGGAGGGCGTGGAGAGCTTCCCCGGCTTTTCCAACACCGGCAGCGAGGAAATCGCGGGGCGCAGCGCCACCTGCGGCACTTTCGAGCCCACCCAGTTCGCCGCCGGCGGCGAGGACGTCGGCGAGGCCACGCTGTGCTTGGACGACGAAACGGGCGTCATGCTCCGATACGAGGCTCGCGACCCCGAGGGCACCGTCAGCAGCATCGAGGCCGTCGAGGTGGGCGAGCCCGAGGCCAGCGACTTCGAGCCGCCGGCCGAGCCGGTGCGCTTCAACCAGGGCGGCTGACCTCCTCAGCCGTCGCCGGCAAGCGGTCGATCACCTAAGCACCAGCAGCACCGACCAGGACGCGGTTGCCCGCTCCAGACCGGCAAGGTCGAGCGTGACGTAGTCAGGCGAGCAACCGGTTTGGCCATAA
>CAYQMQ010000171.1:0-5060 GCA_964418395.1 uncultured Actinomycetota bacterium | reverse complement strand
ACGACGCCGGCGAGGTGGCCGATCACGATGGCGGCGATTTGTACCCAGGCGATGGTGGTCGGCGAGACCGCGGTGTAGTTGATGGTCCAGTCGGCGGTGCCCAGCAGATTCCAGCCGCGGTCGAGCGGGTCGGAAGCCAGCGCCAGCAGCTGTTGGCCTTGAAAGACCAGCAACGAGAAGTAGTGAGCGATGGCGTAGGCCACGGCGATGGGCACCAGCGAGTGGGCGAAGGCGGCGGCGAGCTCGCCGGTGGGGCGGTGGCTGATGTGGGCGGCCTGGCGCATGGCCCACAGATAGACGGCGGCGACCACGGCGACGGTGGCGATCAGCCCGAGGGTGGCATAGGGCACGCCGGCCCAGCCGGTGCGGTCACCGACGAGGTCGCGCCACCAGGGTTGGCGCATGACCCCGTCGAAGGTGGTCACCCCCAGCGCGACGAGGACCACCGCGGTGGCGCCCGGCGCGAGGGTGAGGGTGGCAAGACCGGCCAGCGGTGGGCGCAGGCGCAGCCGGCCGGCGTGGTCGCGACCCATCGGCGCCATGGCGGCCACCATCCGGAAGAAGGCGCCGAAGGCTTCGGCGCTTGCCACCCAGCGGCGGCCGGCCCACACCGCCCCGACGGCGATGATGGCCACGTAGCCGACGATGGCGGCGCCCACCACCAGCGGATCTCCCGGGCTGGGATGGACCAGCTCCAGCCAGCCAAAGCCCAACAGCAGCACGGCCGCCGGCCACACCCCCGCGCGCGGCAGCGTCCCGTCGTGCCCGTGCCCGTGGCCGCTGCCGGTGGTGGCGTCGGCGACGGCGGCGGCGGTCTCAAAGGGGCTGAGGGTGTGCCAGATGTCGCCGATCAGCGCGCTTGCCAGCAGCACCCCCACCCACAAGCCGACGTAGACGGCCACAGGGGCCAGGTTGCCGCTGGCCGTCGGCGGGCCGAGGAACGCCGCGGCCACCACCGCGGCGAAGGCCACCACCCCCGCCGCGCGCACCGGCCACTGGGCCCAGCCAACCGCCCGGCCCACCGCGTCGGGCAGCGCCCAGCCGTCCACGGCGCCTTCGAGTCGCGGGCGCGGCCACAGCACCGTCAACGCCGCAAACGACGCCACCAACACCACGCCCGCGCTGGCGCTGACCATCCCCAGCGGCAGCGGCAGATCGCCGCGCTCGCCGATGCCGTGCGCCCACGCCGCCGTCGGCGCCCCGGCCACCGCGACCACGGCCGCGGCGACCGACAGCCGGGCCGGCCACCATCTCACCCGGTGACCTCCAGCTCGGCGATCAACAGCCCGCGCTGTTCCAGCTCGACTTCGAACACGCCGGGAATGTCGGCGGGAAATTGCATCACGGCCGGCTCGTCCGGCGCCACCGACCCGTGCAGGTCATAGCCGTGCACGTGCACCGTGTCGGCCACGTCGCTTGCCACCCGCAGCGCCACCGTCTCACCGACCTGGATCGGGATGCGCTCCACCCCGCCGGCCACCTGGCCGTCCTCGACGGTGACATCGGCTGTGACATCGGCGTCATCCTCGTCAGCCGACTCGGGCGACGCCGGCGACGCGCCCTCATCGGCGGGACCGGTCGTCGGCGAAGCCGTCTCCGCCGGCGTCGGGGTCGCAGCCGGGCCCGCGGCGCCTCCGTCGCCGCAACCGGTCACCGCCAGCACCATCAGGACGCTCGTCAACCATGCGACACCCCGGCGCATCACCGCTCCTCGACATCTGGCGCCCGTCGACTACCACCACGCGGGTTCCGTGGCTCGTTTCCGGCAGGTAGTCGCACCAGCGCGGCGGACAGTTCCACACAGATCCCCTCGCCCGCCTGCCCCACGCGTCAACGCCGGGGCTCATCCTGTCGCGTGAGCTTGGCGCGCCGACGGCCAGGCCCGGCTGCGTGAGCTGGCGAGTGCTCACCTGTGAAAGGCGGGGCGGCACGACTCGGGGCTAGCGGCCGTGCGATCCCTCGGACGGCGGTGAGCGTTGCTCGGGCGTGTCGTCCTCGTCGGCTCCGGACGAAGCTTCGCCCCACCGTCGATCCCACACGCGCCAGCCGACGTAGAGCACCAGGAGCGGAACGAGCACGTACAGGGCTTCCTCGCCGGCATGGGCGACGACGGTTCCGGTCGCAAGCATGGGTCAACCTCTTCTCAGCAACACCACCGCGCCGCCCGACGGTGTCGGCTGCCAAGGCCACCGACTGCGACTCCGGAAGGTGGCTGGCGCATGCGGCGTGTCGCTGTCGCCCGGCGGGCCACCAGTATGCCGACGAAACCGCCGGTGATCGCAGGTGCGTTGCAGCGCCCGGGTGGCCGCGGCGTTGCTCGCTTGTGGGGGATGGTGGGGGGTGGGTCAAGCGCGGGCGTGGCCGTCCAGATCATCGCGGTTGTGGCGGGGCAGGTCAGCGAGCAGCCGGTGGCGGGCGCGGGCGATGCGAGAGCGCACCGTGCCGATGGCACAGCCGCACACCTCGGCGGTCTCGGCGTAGGACAGGCCGACGATCTGGGTGAGCACGAAGGGGGTGCGGAGCTTGGAGTCGAGTTGGTCGAGGAGGTCGACGAGCTCGACGGCGGGGCCGTGGTCGGCGGCGGGACGGACGGACGGCAGCGCGGCGGCAAGGCGTCGGCGCCGCTGCCGGCGTCGGACGGAGTCGGCGCAGGTGCGACGGGCGATCGCCAGCAGCCAGGTGCGCGCGCTGGCGTCGCCGCGGAACGCGGACAGGGCCCGATGGGCGCGCAGGTAGACCTCTTGGGTGAGGTCGTCAGCTTCCTCGGCGTCGACGAGGTGGGCGCAGAATCGCCACACATCGGCCTGGGTGCGGCGAATCCAGGCGGTCAGGGCGAGCTGGTCGCCGTCGCGGGCGGCCAGCAGCAGGCGGGTGAGCTCGTCCATGGGCGCGCGGCAGAGTACTAGCCGCAACGGCAACGCCGTGCGCTCATGGGTGCAGCCGGGTCCGCGCCGGGGTCTCGGTGCGGGTGCGCTTGGCCGCAGAGGAGGGGAACTGTGAGGGGCGTCGGTGACGACTACTTGAGCGGGTGCACCCGGCCGGACGGCCACGGACGAGCCGGGGCCGTGAGGGTGAGACCCACCCCACACCGCAAGGAGGCGCTCATGGACTGCCGAGAATGCCGTGACGCGCTGTCGGCCCGACTCGACGGCGAGCTGGGCGAGAACGAGGACCGCGCCGTCGCCACGCATGTGCAGCGATGTGCGGACTGCGCCGCCCACGCGGAGGGGCTCGCCTCTCTAACCCGGTGGACGCGACTGCAGCCGGCCGAAGCGGTGCCCGACCTGACTGCCCACATCGTGGCGCAGCTGCGGCCACAGCCCGCCGGAGCCGGCTGGCAGGGCTGGCTGCGCGGGGGGCTGGTCGTGTTGGCGGTGGTCCAGCTCGCGATCGCTGTCCCCGATCTGGTCGGCTTCGGTGAGCACGCCCATCACGCCCGCGAGCTTGCGGCCTGGCACGTGGCGGTCGCGGCGGGCTTTGCGGCGGTGGCCTGGCGGCCGGGGTGGGTGGTGGGCCTGGTGCCGGTGGTCGCGGTGGCCGCCGCGGTGCTGGTGGCCACGGCGGGCATGGACGTGTGGGCCGGTCACGTCCACCCGCTCGAGGAGGCCTCCCATGTGCTCACCCCCATCGGTCTGGTGGTGCTGTGGCGCCTGGCCCGCTCGTTGCCGGCGTCGGCCCACCCCCGGGTGGCGCGCTGATGCCCCTCCGGCTGGCGCCGATGCCGTCCCGGCGCGGCCGCCGCGCTCTTGACAACCCGCGTCGCCCACTTCCATGCTGGCTAAATCCGGCCCGAGTGTGCGTTGCGCGAACGTCATCGCGTTCAACGCACACCCACCCGGTGCCACGACGAGTTGCGGAGGCGCCATGCGCACCGAGTCGCCGCCGGCGGCTGCCACGGGGTTCGTCTACGAGGCGCTGCCCGGCCGAGTCGTGTTCGGACCCGGGGCCGCGCGGCGCTCGCTGGTCGACGAGGTCGACCGGCTCGGCGCGTCGCGCGTGCTGATGGTCGCCACGGAAGGGGAGGCCGCGCTGGCCCGGGAGCTGGCCGCTCCGCTGGGCGAGCGGGTGGCCGGCACGTTCGCCGAGGCGCAGCCGCACGTGCCCGTCGAGGTGGCCGACGCCGCGCGGGGGGCGGCGGCCGACCACCACGCCGACTTGGTGCTGTCGGTGGGCGGGGGCTCCACGACCGGCACGGCCAAGGCGATCGCGTTGACCACCGGCCTTCCCATCCTGGCGGTGCCCACCACCTACGCCGGCTCCGAGGTCACCCCGGTGTGGGGACTGACCGAGGGGCAACGCAAGACCACCGGCACTGACCGGCGGGTGCTGCCCGCCACCGTGGTCTATGACCCGGAGTTGACGGTGTCGCTGCCGCCGCACGTCACCGCCGTGAGCGGGTTGAACGCGCTGGCCCACTGCGTGGAGGCGTTTTGGGCCGCCGGCGCCAACCCGGTGAGCTCGGCCCTGGCCGAGCGCGGCATCCGCGCTCTGGCCGACGGCCTGCCCGGCGCCGTGGCCGACGGCGCTGACCTCGCCGCCCGCGGCGACGCGCTGACGGGCGCCTGGCTGGCGGGATCGGCGTTGGCCGCCGCCGGCGGCGGCCTGCATCACAAGATCTGCCATGTCCTTGGCGGCGCCTATGACCTGCCCCACGCCGCCACCCACGCGATCGTCCTGCCGCACGTCCTGGCCTTCAACGCGCCGGCCGCCCCGGAGGCCGCCGCGCGCATCGCCGCGGCGCTGGGCCACGACGACCCCGTCGCCGGAGTGGTGGCCCTCGCTGCCCGGGTGGGCGCGCCCACGGCGCTGCGCGACGTCGGCCTGCACGAGGACCAGATCGACGAGGCCGCCGACCTCGCGGCGGCGAAGGTGCCAGCGGCCAACCCGCGGCCGGCGTCGCGCGAGGACCTGGCGGCGCTGTTGCGCGCCGCCTGGCAAGGTCCTCCTGAGGTGCCCGAGCGCCGCTGAGCAATGCCGCACCTCCCCGGAAGCCTCTGCGGCCCGGTCTAGACTTCCCCCCGCCTTCCCCCGAGAGGTCCACCCGTCGGGAGGAGCCACGT
>CAYQMQ010000170.1:0-5062 GCA_964418395.1 uncultured Actinomycetota bacterium | reverse complement strand
TCGCCCCGCGCGCGATGCTGACGATCGCGTCCCACGCCACCAGCCAAGCGCTGGCCGAGGTGTCGTGGTACGGGGGACGCGCCACGGACGGCGCGCCGAGCGTGGCCGGGGAGGTCGCCCCCTGGCCTGTGCTCGTCGACATCGATGACGAGCTGCCCCAACACGATGCTCACACACCGTTCGCGTTCGGCCTCGAGCTCCTCATCGAGGCGCTCGGAGCCAGGCTGGACGATTCACGCGCTGGCGAGCCGTAGCGGCCTTGTGGTCGCCGACGAGGCGGGCGGCGAGTGCGCCGGTCTCACGCGAGGCTGTCCACCAGCCGCTGGCCAAACCGGTGCGCGTCGTCAAGAGAGACCACCGCGACGTCGGGATCACCGGCGGTGGCGTCATGGGCCGCCCGCGCAGAGGCGTACACGTTGTTGCGCGCGCAGTAGACGGCCTTGACCTTCTCGGCGGTGTCGGCCGACGCGCCCTCGCTGGGCGTCACGATGCCCAACACGGCCTCCTGGGGGCTGCGGTTGGTGACGTCGGAGGGGGTCACGGTGAACGTGATCGGCTGCCCGCTCGCCGGGCACACCGAGCGCACCTCGGCCGTCCAGCCGTGGGCGATGGGAAAGACGAGCGCATCGAACGCGCACCAGGTGTACAGCTGCTGCCCGTCGACGCGGAACTCGTGCACCGTCGGGTTGACGGTGAGGCCCAGGGCGCCGCGGATGCGGCCATGGGTGTCCGTTTCGGTCAACGCGTGCAGCGCTTCGGCCTCGGCCGTGTCCACGCCCGCTTCGCGACGCAACTGCTCCAGCCGCTCGGGCGCTACCGGACCGTGCGCGGCCAACTCGCGTTGCACCCGCCGGCCCAGCCCCGTGAAAGCGCGGACGGACAGGTCGCTGTCGAGCGCCTCGATCATCCCGGTGAGCTCATCGACTCCGGTCAGGTCAGTCATCTCGCACCTCCGTGGCACTTACATTGTACGTTCGGGCACGCTAACCCTTACGCTGTATGTGTCAATGGGCGGATCGGTCACGGCGCGGCGTCGCCGGCCCGCAACGCCGTCCGTCCCGCCCGGGCGAGCGTTTCGCGCATGCGGGCAGCCACGTCGATGCCGCTGGCGGCGGTGATGGCAGCCACCAGGCCGATGGCGACGGCGAGGCCGTAGCTGTCGGCGAGCACGCCGGCGACGAGGGCGCCGACGGCGAAGCCGAGGTCGCGCCACAGCCGGTAGACGCCCACGGCGGTGGCGCGCCAGGCGGGGTGGGCCACGTCGCCCACGGCAGCCAACAGGGTGGGATACGCCAGGGCGGTGCCGGCGCCGAACAGGGCGCTGCCGACCGCCCACAGGGCGAAGCCGTCGCCGAGGGCGATGACGGCCAGGCCGAGCGCTTCGGTGGTTTGACCGGCGGCGATGAGCCATTTGCGGCCCACGCGGTCCGACCACCAGCCGGTGGCCAGCTGGCCCACACCCCACACGGCCGGGGCGATGGCGGTCAACAGGCCCACCGCGCCCATACCCAGTCCGCCGGCGGCGAAGTACAGGGGGAACAGCCCCCAGGCGGCGCCCTCGTTGAGGTTGTTGACCAGCCCGGCCTGGCTGGCCGCCGACAGGTCACGGTTACCCCAGGTGGTCGCGGCGAACACCCGGCCGGTGGACAGCTCGGCGCCGGGCTGGCCGGCGCTGGGGGTGTGGGCGGCGGTCTCGGTGGCCACGTGGCCGGAGGTCTCGCGGACAAAGACCGCCGACAGGCCCACCCCGAGGGCGGCGAACGCCAAGCCGAGCAAGAACGGGCCGGGTCGCAGACCGGCGGCCTCGGCGATCGCGCCGGTGGCCCAGGCGGTCGCCGCCACCGCCCCGTAGCCGGCGCCCTCGTTGAGGCCCATCGCCAACCCGCGGCGGTGCGGGCCCACCAGGTCGATCTTCATGATCACCGTCAGCGACCACGTCAGCCCCTGGTTGATCCCGAGCAGGACGTTGGCGGCGATCACCCACCCCCAACTGGGCGCAAAGATCAACATCAGCGGCACCGGCACCGCCAGCAGCCAGCCGGCCACCAACACCGGCTTGCGGCCGAACCGGTCGGCCAGCGTGCCGGCGAAGAAGTTGACCACCGCTTTGGTGACGCCGAAGGCGGCGATGAAGGTGAGGATGCCGGCATAGGCCGTCAGGCCGAACTCGGCGTCGGCCAACAGCGGCAGCACGGTGCGCTCCATGCCGACCATGCCGCCGACCAACGCATTGACTGCCACCAACAGGAGGAACTGCGGCAGGTTCTCCCTCAGGCCCAACACCGCCGCGGGCTTGTCGTGTCCAGCCATCACGCCTCCTTGTCCGCATCCTCCCGCGCGGCGGCAAGCTCATCGGGACCGCCGGCGAGCGCAGCGACGTCACGGCCCTCGCGGGCCAGCAGGCTTGCCGCGGTCATGGCCCGCTCGCCGTGGCCGCACTGCGCCAACACGGGCTGATCGCCAGGCGGCTGCGCGCCGGCGCGACGCAGCGCGCCCAGCTCAACGTGGACGGCCCCGTCGACGTGACCGGCAACCCACTCGCCCTCTTGGCGCACATCGAGAACCTGCCGCCCGGACCGGGCGGCGGCGTCGGCGTCCAGCAACGGCGTGGTCGCCACGCCTTCGCCGGCGGCGCGCCAGTCGGCGAACGGCACGTGGCCGACCACGTGCTCGAAACCGACGCCGAGGCACTGGCGCACGGCGTGCTCGAGCTCGTCGGTGTCACCGGAGGTGACGAGCACGAGCTCGCGATCGAGGTCGACCAGCCAGCCCAGCCACACCGCAAACTGCTCGCGCAGCGGATTGGACAACGAGCCGGGGATGTGGCCGGCGGCGAACGCCTCCATGGGGCGGATGTCGACCAGCTCTGCGCCGTGCCGGGTCCGCTCGCGCAGCTGCTCGGCGGTGAGTTGCGGCGGCCGCGGTGGGGTGGGCCCGTACACCGTCGGCCCGGCGGCGTTGATCGGGCGCAGGCGCAGGAAGTAGTCGGGGAAGCTGCCCAGCCCGCCCAGCAGCCGCTGCACGAAGGTGTCCTCGTCGCCGGCCTGCAACAGCGGGTTGGCCGCGCGCTGCGCACCGATCGTGGAGGCGTGCTCGGCAACGGACCCGGCCGAGCAGAACGACCCCGGTCCGTGAGTGGGGTACAGCGGCGTGTCGCCGGGCAGCGTCAGCAATCGCTGGGTGATCGAGTGCCACGCCGCCCGCGCCAGCGGCTCGGTGTCGGCGGCGCTGATCAGGTCGGGCCGGGCGACGCCGCCGACGATGAGCGCGCCGCCGCTGAACACGGCCACCGGCTCGTCACCGTCGGCCAGGACGTAGGCCAGGTGCTCCGGGGTGTGCCCCGGGGTGGCCACCGCGCGCAACGTCAGCCCGCCGAGGTCGCGCTCCTCGCCGTCCTCGAGGGCGTCGGCCTCGAAGGCCACGTCCGCCCCGGCGGGCACCCACACCCGCGCCCCTCGGGCGGCGAGCTCGCGACTGCCCGACACGAAGTCGGCGTGGAGATGGGTCTCGAGGCTCCAACGAAGCCGCCACCCACGGGCCTGAGCCACCGCGAGATAGGGGGAGGGGTCGCGAGCGGGATCGATGACCGCCGCTTCACCGTCGACACCGACCACATAGCTCTGATTGCCCAACCCCGGTTGCGGCACGCTCACGATGTCCAGCGCCCCCATGACAAGCTCCTTTCGCTCGCTATATTCAAGCGATTGTTTGATAAGTATAGGCAACCGTCCCCGCCTGTCAACCCGTTGACCAGTATTTTCAAGCGTTCGCTTTATCGTGTTATCATGAGGTCATGTCGGAGGAGCACCAAGACACCATGGGAACGCGCGCGGCCAAGGACGCGCTCTTCGACGGTTTGGCCTCGGTGGCCAAGGCGCTGGCCAGCGGCCGCCGAGCCGAGATCCTGGAGGTGCTGGCCCAGGGCGAGCGGTCGGTGGAGCAGATCGCGGCGGCCATCGACCAATCGGTGGCCAACACCTCACACCATCTGCAGGCCTTGGCCCGGGCCGGCCTGGTGACCACCCGCCGGGACAGCCAGCGGATCTACTACCGGCTGGCCGACGAACGGGTGGGGGAGTTGTGGGCGGCGCTGCGTGACGTCGCCGCCAACCAGGTGGCCGAGGTCGATCGGCTCGCCCGCGCCTATCTGGGCGACCGCGACGGGCTCGACGCCATCGATCGCGACGAGCTCGCGCGCCGGCTGCACGACGGGGACGCGGTGGTCTTGGACGTGCGCCCGCGACTGGAGTACGAGGCCGGCCACATCGCCGGCGCACAGTCTGTGCCCGTCGGCGAGCTGGATGCCACCCTGCACGAGCTTCCCGCGGAGGCTGAGATCGTGGCCTACTGCCGGGGCCCGTTCTGCGTGTTCGCCGACGAGGCGGTGCGGCGATTGCGCGCCGCCGGCTACGAGGCCCGGCGTCTCGACGGGGGCTACCCCGAGTGGCAACGGGAAGGCCGCCCCGTCGATCAGTAACCAAGGACAACCCTTGGCACTTACGCAGTAAGTGTTAAGCTTGCCGAACGCACGACTTACAACGTAAGTGCAAGCGGGGGAGCGGAAAGACGAAGGAGGTCGAACAATGACAGCCACCGCCCCTGAGACGCCCCGTCATCCCGTGTTCGCGCGGCTCTGGTCGGTTGCGGCCCGCCAACTGGACCGACAGGGCGGGGTCGAGCAGCGCCGGCACTTGCTCACGGGGCTGCACGGCCGGGTGATCGAGATCGGCGCCGGCGGGGGGCACAACTTCGCCCACTATCCGAAGGAGGTCAGCGAGGTCCTCGCCGTGGAGCCCGAGGGCTACCTGCGCGGCCAGGCCGAAGAGGCCGCCCGGCATGCGCCGGTCGAGGTCTCGGTGGTGGAGGGCATCGCCGAGCGGCTCCCTGCCGACGACGACTCCTTCGAAGCCGCAGTCGTCTCGCTGGTGCTGTGCTCGGTGGACGACCTGGCCACCGCGTTGGGCGAGATCCGCCGTGTGCTGCGACCCGGCGGCCGGTTGCGGTTCTTCGAGCACGTCGTCGCCCACGGCGGCGCCCATCGACGGTTGCAGCATGCGCTGGA
>CAYQMQ010000169.1:0-5084 GCA_964418395.1 uncultured Actinomycetota bacterium | reverse complement strand
ACGCCCGACTCCTGCACGTTGGTGCCCGAGAAGTCCTCGCCTTCCACCGGGCCGCTGTCACCGCGACCCGCCGGCGCGGACGCCGCAGTGTCCTCGGCCACGGCTGCGTCGTCGGTTTCCTCCAGCGCTTCGGGGTGGGGCCCGCCGTGATGGCCCTGCAACCCGTAGGGCCCGACCATGTCGAGGGCGTGCTCCACGAAGTAATCGCGCAGCTCGCCGCACTCCTCGAACGCGGTCAGCGTGGCCGCCTGGGCGGGTTGGCCCGGCCCGTCGCCGGTGCAGGCCGCCACCGCCACGGCCACTGCGATCAGCCCCGCCGCGTGCCGCATCATGCGTTGCATCGTGTCCTCCTCGTGACGCCGTCGTCCGGTTGGACGCCGGGACGGCGGACGAGGTTCCACTCGGCGACCGCGGCCCGCCCAACCGCGACCGGGTGGGTGTTCGCCCCACCGTGTGGCGATGTCGTCGGCCTCGAGCACGCCAGCGGCGACGCTCGTCGCGAGGTCGAAGGCCTCGTCGTTGGAGGCCGGTCGGAGCGGGTCAGCCCGCTCAGGCGGGCAGCGGCGCGGTGGCGGCGAGCACCACGGCGAGGGTGCGGTCGTGGTCGAGCACGCCGACGTGGTCGGTGCCGGACAGGTGGATGTTGGTGGCACCCGCCAGGGCCACCAGCGACTGGCGGCCGGCTGGCACCACCCAGTCGCCGTGGACCACCACCGCGGTCCAGCGCGCTCCGGCGGGGTCGCGCTCGGCGGCGTCGGCGGTGCGTCCGGCGTGTTCGAGGTCGGCGGCCAGCGGCAGCCAGCCCCGCGCCATGCGGGCCAGCGGCGCGCTGCGGTGAGGGCTGGCCAGCGTGGTGACGGTCTCGGCGACGCCGTGCAGCCCGCCGCGCTGGACGGCCCAGCGGGCGAGCACGCCCCCGAAGCTGTGACCCACCAGGTGCAGACAATCGGTGCCGGCCTCGGCCATCGCCTGGCGGGCGGTGGCGGCCACCCGCTCGGCGAGGGTGTCCATCGACGCGCCGACCGGGCTCCACACCATCGGGGCGACGGCCAGCCCGTCATCGAGCAGCGCCTGGTGCAGCCGCGACCACGTGCCGGTGGTGTCGCCAAGGCCGCACACGGTCACGGCCACTCCGCGCGGGGGGCCGTCGGGCAGACGCAGGCCGGTGCGCAGCCCGCCGGGCCAGCCGGGCATCGCGGCGGCCCAGCGGGGCAGCGAGCGCAGCACGTGGCTGAAGCGGCCGGACGAGGCCGAGTGAACCGTGTGGGTGGCAGCCATGGCGTCTCCTTGTGGTAACGGCAATATCGACGCCATGAACGCCGCGCTTGAGTGGATTGTGCGCCCTACCGGTCGGACCGCCCGTCGGCCGTTGCGCGTTCCCGGTCCGGCGCGGGGCCCTGGGCTGTGACGCGGCGGGGGCTCGCGTCGCGCAACCCTTGGAGGGCCAGCAGCGCGCCCACGGCGAACACGGCCGTGGCGAGATAGATCGGGCCGAGATGGGCCACCCAGTCGTGGGTGAACAGGTCCAGATAGTGCATCGGCAACGCGAGCCCGAGGGCAATCACCGGCGCGGCGACCGCGGTGACCCAGGCCCACGGTTGGCCGCGACGGACGCCCCACCACGCGAGGGCGGTCACGGCGAGCCCGGTGGAGATGATGAACGCGGCCGTGGCCACGTGGAGATGGCTGATGTAGTGGACAACCGCCGGCTCGACTGCGGTCAGATCCGCGCGCGTGACGCCGTTGATGGTGTCGACGCCGAGCTCGAAGCCGCCGCCGACGACATCGAGAAGGAAAAACACCACCCCATACCCGATGAACGCGATCCCGGCGATGGCCATCAGCAGCGACCCGTGCCGCAGACGGCTGCCCGGTGGCTGGATGCTCGTTGTCATGGCGGCCTCCTTTTGGTGTGGCGTCGGCAGCCGGGGCAGACACGACGACCGTCAGCGAACGCTTCAGGTCGACGCCCGGCACCCGTAAGGACGCACGCAGTGGCCGGCTGATTGCACACGCCACACACCGGGCGCCACACCACACCCACGACCGCGAGGAGACCGCCCCCGCTCAGCTCATCATGACCGCCGTCTGCCCGGAGGCCCAGGCCCAGTACAACCGCAGCCGCACCACGTAGCGTCGGCCCACGTACAGCTTGGCGGCGAACGAGGCGTTGAAGTCGGTGCCGCTGTCGTCGTCGCCGGCGCGGAACCGCAGGCCGCCGTCGTCGCCGTCGACCTGTTCGAACAACCCCAGCACCGTGTCAGCCTTGCCAAACGTCTGGAACGTGTAGGTGCCGGTGGCCTCCGGCGCCACCACATAGTCGACCTGCTGGCCGGGTTCGAGCTGGAGCCGTTGGGACTCGAAGCGGCGCAGCTGCGGAAGGTCGGGCTCCTGTGGCGGATAGAAGCGCAGGATCCACTCGATGTCCTCATCGGACAGGTTCGGCGCTGGCACCAACGGCTGGTCGCGGAAGCCGGCGGGTTCGACGATCAGCCCGGCGGGGAACCGGTAGTGCATGATCGAGTCGCGATCCCACTCGGAGCCGCGCACCCGGTCGGGGCTGAGCTTGCGCAGGATGTTGTGGTGGGTGGTCGACCGCGGCCAGTTGTTTGGCGGCCCGCCGAAGTAGCGGTGCACCGCGGCCTCGTCCCACTCGATGCCCGCGTTGGGGTTTTGGTGCTCGTGTGGCAGCCCGAGCGTGTGGCCGATCTCGTGCAGGGCGGTGTCGAAGCCGTAGTCCGACTCCGCGAGGGTCCACCCGAAGTTCATGGTGCGTTCGGTCTGCGGGCGGTCCAGCACCTGGCGCCCCACGTACGACCACGAGCCGTCGCTGTGGTCGAAGCCGATGCGCACCTCGCTTTCGGCAGCATCGCCGACCTCGATGAACGACAGCCCGATGCCGGCCTCCTGCCAGCGTCGGAAGGCGGCGCGGACCACGTCCTTGTCGGCGTCGGTGCCCCTCCACGCCCCGCCGCCGTCCAGGAACGTGTACCGCAGCTCGGTGCCGTTGAGCCACTTGTCGCCGAACACCACGATCGCGTGGACCCGTGCGGGATCGGTCCCGGCCGGGAACGACCGCGGGGTGACCTCGGGGACCGCGCAGTGGCCGGCCTGCTCCAGGAGATCGGCCGGCGGCGATGACGGGATGGCCTCCGCCGCTGGGCCGGCTGATCGGACGGGTTCGGTGTTGGTCATCGTGAGGTCCCCTCGCTGTGGTCGCGCGGCCGCGCCGGTTGCGCGGCAGCGCGTGAGTGCATATTCCTCCAATCCGGCGTGGATGACAAGGTCCGACATCGCCGTCGCCGCCGTGCCTCGGGACACGCTCCGATGAGCGGCGTTTGCGAGCCGGCGGGCGGTCACGTCAAGGTAGGTCATCGTGCCGAGACGACCGTTCGGGCTGGCCTTCGCCGTCACCGCGACCGGCGTTGCCTTCAACACGCTCGTGACCCCGTCCCTGCCCGAGATCATGGCGGGGGTGGGGGCCGAGCCGGGCCGGGCGGGGCTGCTCATCACCGTCGGCACGCTGCCGGGCATCGTGCTCGCCCCCGTCGTGGGGCTGCTCGCCGATCGGTACGGCCGCCGGAGAGTGCTGCTGCCCTGCCTCACGCTGTTCGGGCTCGCCGGCGGGCTGGCGGCCACGTCGCCGTCGCTGGGCTGGCTGCTGGGCTGGCGATTGCTGCAGGGTGCCGGCTCGGCCGGCCTGGTCAACCTCGCGGTGGTGCTCATCGGCGACTACGCCGGCGGCGCCCGCCGGGCCGGCATGATCGGGCGCAACTCGGCGGTGTTGACGGTCGGCTTGGCCGTGTTTCCGTTGCTCGGCGGTGCCCTCTCCGACCTCGGCGGGTGGCGCGCCCCGTTCCTCGTCTACCCGTTGGCGCTGGTGACCGCCGCCGGCGTCGCGCGGAGCCTGCCGCGCGGCGGCGGGGCTGAGGTGGACGTGGGTGAGCAACTGCGCGCTCTGCGACCGGCGCTGCGCCAGCCCGGCGTGGTCCGCGCTCTCGCCGCCGGGTTGTTGACGTTCGCGCTCATCTTCGGCGTGCTGTTGACCGTGTTGCCCGTCCACCTCGAACAGGTGTATGGGGTCAGTCCGAGCATCCGCGGGATGCTGTTCGGGCTGGCCGCGGCGGCCAACGGCGGGCTGGCGCTGTCGGCCGGGCGGCTGCAGCGGTTCGCGAAGCGGGCGCTGCTGTCGACCGCCGCTGCGGCGTTCGGGGTGGCGCTGGCGATCATGGCCGGCGCCGGCTCGCTGCCGACGCTGGTGGCCGGCATGATGCTGTTCGGCGCGGGCGAAGGGGTGATGATCCCGAACCTGCAGGACATCGTCGCCGGCTCCAGCGAGCGGCAGCGGGGCGCGCTGGTGGCGCTGTTCGTCAGCGCCGCGCGCAGCGGACAGGCGATCGGCCCGTTGGCGACCACGGGCGCGCTCGCGCTGACCGGGGCGCCGACGATCTTCGCGGTCGCCGCCGGCCTGTGCCTGGTGCTCCTGCTGCCCCTGGTGGCCGGGGTGCGCTTGCAGCCCACCCCGGAGGCGCCGGGCGCGTAAACGCGCCGTCAGATCGGCCGGCCGGTGTCACCGGCCACCACACTGATCCCGTCGTGAGCGCGCACCGCCGGCCCTCCACCGTCGAGGGCGTCCAGCAACCGCACCGCATAGGCCTCGTCCATGAGCTCGGGGATCTCGTCACGGCTGAGCCAGGCCACCTCCGAGGCCTCGGAGGTCGGAGACGCCGTCCCCGGTGGTGCCGCACAGCGGAACACCAAGGCGACGACGCCGCGCTCGAGGTTCTTGTAGACGCCGGTGAGCGGACCCGGCTGCACGGTCAGCCCCGTCTCCTCGCAGACCTCGCGCACGAGTCCCGCGTGGATGGTCTCGTCCAACTCCAGCACCCCGCCGGGCGGCTCCCAGCGGTGGTTGTCGCGGCGACGGATCCCCAGGACACGACCGCTCTCGTCCACGATCGCGGCCGCGGCACTGACCGAATGGCGAGGCGCGGAGGAGTTCATCAAAGGGCCGGGAGGACGGAAGGGCCTCCCACCTGGGCGTTCATCGAGAGCGGGTGAGGGGAATCGAACCCCCATTGCGA
>CAYQMQ010000168.1:0-5102 GCA_964418395.1 uncultured Actinomycetota bacterium | reverse complement strand
CACGTCACCTCCGCGCTGACCACCACCGGTTTCGTGGTGGGCGACCCGGCGGCGTGGGCGGAGGGCGTCAAGATGGCCACCGTCGGTCTGATGGTCGTGGGCGGATCGGCAGGGTCCACGGCGGGCGGCGTCAAGCTGTTGCGCGTTGCGTTGTTCGCGCGCCTCGTGTGGTGGGTGGTGGTCCGCACCCTCCTTCCCCGGGAGGCTCAGGTGCCGTTGCAGCTGCGGGGGGTTTCGGTCAGCGAGGAGGACCTGCGGCGGACCGTGGCCGTGGCGGTGTGCTATGCGGTGCTGTGGTTCGCCTCGGCGCTGCTGCTCACCGGCGTCGCCGACAGCGCCGTGGACGCGGCGTTCGAGGCGGCGTCGGCCCTGGGCACCGTGGGGCAGTCGGTCGGGATCACGGGGCCGGGGCTTGCCACGGGGGCGAAACTGGTGCTGGGTCTCGACATGTGGCTGGGCCGCATCGAGATCTTGCCCGTGTTGCTGTTGCTGCGTCCCGGCCGGGCGGCCCAATAGGAAAGGTGACCCCATGCGCGTGATCATCGCCGGCGCCGGCAGTGTGGGCGGCCAGCTGCTGGCCGACCTGACGTCCGCGGGCGGCCGCGAGCTGGTGGTGATCGACACCGACCAGGCTCGCGGCGAGGAGCTCGCCGACGCCTACGACGCGCTGGTCATCACCGGTGACGCCTCTGATCCCGACATCCTCGAGAAGGCCCAGATCGACCGGGCCGACGCCCTGGTCGCGGCCACGGGCTCCGATCCGATCAACACCGTCATCGCGATGCTGGCCCACCGGTTCGACGTCGACAAGATCGTGGTCAAGCTCACCTCCAACGCGCTGCGCGGGGCGCTCGACGAGATCGGCGTCACCGACGTCGTCGCGCCCACCATGGCCGCCGCGGCCGGGATCAGCGCCGCCCTGCAGGGAGTATCGCGGCGCGACCTCGCCCTGTTGGCTGAAGGCGGGCTGCAGCTGGTGGAGGTGCAGGCCGGCAAGGACACCGACGGACGCCGCCTGGGCGATCTCAAGGTGCCCCAGGGGGCGATGCCGGTGGCCGTGCTCCACGATCACGAGGCGGCGTTGGCGACATCGGACACGGAGGTGACCGAAGGCGACGTCATATTGACCATCGCCATCGGCGATGAAGCCGCCGACGAGGCGCGCCATCAGCTCGGCGGTTAGCTCGGCTGATTCTCCAACGCCGCGATGACGCTGTCGACGTCGTTGTACTCGGGGTCGTTCAGCGATCCCAGGTAGGTACAGATCTCTTCGCCGGCGCCCCGCTCGCGCGCGGAGGCCGCGAGCTCGTCCGGGGTGGCGGGGAAGTCGGCGTCGGAGATCGCTAAGCGGACCTTGACTGGGTCGAGGCGCATCGGCGGGGCTCCCTACGTGAGTCGGGTCGGCGTCGCCGGGCAGCGACGCTGTCGACCCCGGGATACCCACGTGGCCGGTTCTCGAAGCCGGCCCCGAGCGGGGTGTGGGGCCGCCCTGACGCGCGAACCGCTCAACAGGTGCTGTGCAGCAGCGCCCCGACGGGCTCACCGGCGTCAGCGAGCTGGTTGTAGCGAGCCACGGCGTCGCCGGTGGCAAGGACCTCGGCCTGGGCGCCACGGTCGGCGATGGCGGCGAGCGCCTCGTCGGTGACCTGCAGCCGGCCGTGCTGCCCCTGTGACAGGAGGACTCGCACGGCGCCGTGGTCGAGCACTTCGTCGACGTCGGCGGCCTGGATGCCCGGCACGTGCGCGGTGCCGGTCTCGTTCCAGTCCCAGCTGCGGCCGCCCCCGGGCCACAGCTTCGCGTCGCGGAAGTCGCCAGCGTCGGTGTCCACGCGGCCCCAGTGCAGCTCGCGAACCAGCGGAGACGTGGCCGTCACGAGACGCTCCTTTGATATCAGGTTTGTTCGCCGGTCAGGCACCGGGATCGGCGATGGCGTCGGACCCTCCAACGCCGGCGTCGAGCTGGGCCAAGGGATCACCGCCGCGGGCGGTGGGGGCGGTCCGGGCCAGCCGGAAGTGTTCCACCGACCACGGTTCCCACCCGTGGGTCAGATCGAACGGCGACAGCGCCCACTGGCTGGCATGGCACTCGACCACGGCCTGCTGCTTGCGGGCCAGCACGGACGAGACATCGACGGCCACCAGCTCGGCGTCGGGAGCCGCGGGCCGGGTCCATCCGGCCCGGCGGGCGACGCTGTCAGCCAGCGCGCTGTGGTGGAGCCAGTGCGGCTGCCACGCGGAGAGCCCCTCGCGCAGATGATCGGGCCAGCAGGCCGCGTCGCCAGCCGCGGCGAACGCCGCCTCGGCGCGACGGCCCACTTCGATGTGATCGGGATGGCCCGTGCGGCCGTCGGGGCCGAACGTGATCACCACGTGCGCCCGGGTGGTACGCAAAAATCGCACGATGCGGGCCGTCACCGCGTCCGAGTCGACGTCGGCGAGCCCGCCGTCGGCGAAGTTGTCCAGCCACAGCTCGCCGATGCCCAGCGCCTCGCAGGCCGCGCGCAACTCGCCCTCGCGCAGCGCGGCGGTCTCGGCCTGGGTTCGACCGGCGTCCCCCGCCTCACCCCGAGTGGCGCAGTACAAGCTGACGGCCGCCCCGTCGACGGCCGCGCGGGCGAGCGTCCCGCCGACGAGGCGGGACTCGTCATCGGGGTGAGCGAGGACCGCCGCAAGCCGCAGATCCACGGAGCGCCCCCTCGGTCGCGCGGCCTGGCGGATGCCACCAGGCCGCTACCGCTTCGGTACTCGAGCGGTTGCTAGTACAGCGCGGCGGCCAGCCTCGGGCGCGCACGCTGGGTGAGCTCGTGATCATCGCCGAGCACGTTGAACACCTCGACCAGTGCCTGCCGAGCCGGTTCGCGGGTGGCGGGGTCCGCGACGGCGCTCAGCAAACGATCCACCGCGGGCTCGTAGTCGCCGTTGGCGGCCAGGGCCCGGCCGAGCTCCAACGCCGCGCTCGGGTCGCCGTCGTCAGCTGCCGCCGCCAAGCGATCGTGGTCAGCGTCATCGCGGCGGCCGGCCGCGAGATCGAGCTCGGCCCGCAGCTTCGCCACGTCGGCGTCGTCGGCGATCCGATCCAAGAGCCCGCGGGCCTCGTCGGCATCGCCGCGATCGGCCAGCAACCGGGCCAGCACCAAGATCGCCCGGTGGTGGGCGGGGTCGGACGCCAGCGCCGCCCGCAGGAGCCGCTCGCGGGCGGTGTCGTCGCCAGCCGCGTCGGCGTCGGCCACGAGACGGTCGGCTTCGCTGGGAGCCAGCCCGGCGAACAACCCGGCCAGCGCTTGCTCGGTTTGCATGCCGGACAGCTCCCGGGCCACGTTCCCGTCGCGGAAACCCTTAAGCACCGGGATGCTTTGCACGCGGTAGCGCTGGGCGATCTGGGGAGCTTCGTCCACATTCAGCTTGACCGCGTCGACCTCGCCGGCGAAACGCGCAGCGACACGCTCCAGCATCGGAGCGAGCTGGTGGCACGGCTGACACCACGGGGCCCAGAAATCGACCACCACCGGGCGGGTGCGGCTGGCTTCGACCACGTCGACGTCGAACCGTTCGGCGCTGGTCTCCGGCAGCGTTGCGGCCTGCGGGTCCGCTTGGTGCGAGGCCATTCCCGGTCACTCCTTCCTCTCCGCGCTGACACCACCAAACCAATGGCCCACCGGCCGCCGGCCAGTGTACGCAGCGCGATGGGACTCCCAGCCTGCGCACCGAGCTCGAACGAGAGGCGCACCCAAACCCTTAGGTTACGTCGCCCAGGTGTCGACGTTCCCCCGAACCCCAACCAAGGCCCGTCGCATGCCGCCCGCCCCCACAGCCACCCGTCCGTCCGGCCCCAATCGCCTGGTGCGTGGGCTTCTGCCGGCGGCAGCCGCGGTGGCGCTGACCGCCAGCGCGGCCGTCCCGGCCACGGCCCAGGCCACCGTCGATCGGATCTCCGGCGACGACCGCTTCGCCACGGCCGCAGCCCTCGCCGGCCACGCCGACGCCGACCCCGACCGGGTGTGGCTTGCCACCGGCACGGACTTCGCCGATGCGCTGGCGGCCAGCGCCACCGGCGAGCCGGTGTTGCTGACCCTGGCCGACAGGCTGCCGACCGCCACCGAGGCGGCGCTGGCAGACCTCGCCCCCGAGCAGGTGACCGCCGTGGGCGGGACCAACGCCATCAGTGCCGGCGTGCTCGCCGACGCCGCCGAAGCCGCTGGCGGCGAGACGCACCGCGTGGCCGGAGCGGATCGGTTCGCCACCGCCGCCGGGTTGAGCGGCCACACCCACCCCGGTCGCGCCGACACCGTGTGGCTGGCCGCCGGCGGCGACTTCGCCGACGCGCTGGCGGCCGCGCCGGCGGCCGCCGCCGACAACGCCCCGCTGCTGCTGACCACCGGCGAGGTGCTGCCCGAGCCCACCGCCACCGCGCTCGAGCGGCTCGACCCCGACCGCGTGGTCGTCGCCGGCGGCACCGGGGCGGTGAGCGAGGGTGTCGCCGAGGCCGCCGCCGGCCACGCGTCGGCGTCGGTCGAGCGCGTCGCCGGCGACAGCCGGTTTGCCACCGCGGGGGCGATCGCCGTCCACCGCGACGCCCGACACGGGGCGAGCGACACCGCCTATCTCGCCACCGGCGCGGACTTCCCCGACGCGCTGGCGGCCGCGCCGGCGGCCGCCGCCGACAACGCCCCGCTGCTGCTGGCGGTGGCCGACCGGCTCACCGCCCCCACCCGCGAGGCGCTCGCGGCCCGCAGCGATGACCGGGTGCGCCTGGTGGGCGGCTCGAACGCGCTGAGCGACGCCGTGGCCGACCATGCCGCCCGCCCCGACGACCCACCCCCGCAGCCCGGCGTCTGCGACGCCTACGACGCCACCGCCGGCGGGACCATCCAAGGCCATCCTGAAGGACCCCGGTTGTCGCTGGACGCCTGGAGCGGCCCCTGGATGATCGACCACTTCCGGCAAGGGTGGGAGTTGGCGGTGCCATACCGGTGGCGGTTCGACGTCGTCAACGACACCGGCCACGGCGGCGTGCTGTTCTACGAGGACAGCGAGGCCGGCGGCGGCGACCCCTACGCCCACCGCTACGCGCTGACGGTGTTCTGCGGCAACCCGTTCCAGGT
>CAYQMQ010000167.1:3591-5104 GCA_964418395.1 uncultured Actinomycetota bacterium | reverse complement strand
CACGCCGACGTCGAGCGGTTGGCGTTTGTCCGCCGAGCCCAGCAGCTCGAGCTCACACTCGACGAGATCCGCGAGATCCTCGCGCTGCGCGAACGCCGCCAACGGCCCTGCGATTATGTGCTGAGCGTCGCTCAACAACACCTGGCTGAGCTGGACAGCCGCCTCGCGCAGATGCAACGCGCTCGTGATGAGCTGTACACGCTCGTCGGGGAGGCCGAGCGGCTGCCGGCCGACAGCGGCCGCTATTGCGCGCTGATCGAACACCGCGGCGGCGACGAGGCGTGAGCCACCGGACCAACCACGGGGTGGGGTCACGACCGCGTGGGTGGACGCGGATTTTCGCAACCCGGCACCGGGCACCCGGCAATGCTGGGGGTTGACGGGCGTTTTAGGCCTGTTATGTTCGATTCGCCAGCTGCTCCAGACGCTGCGGCAGTAGCCTGCAACGATCCGCCTCGCATGGCCGAACTGGCTGGCTACCCCGCGATACCTCGCTGTTGGTCTGGGTGGCGCCGTCTCGTCATCCAACGTCCGTGACTGTCTCGCTACTGTGCGCAACTGTGCGCAGTCCGGTTTCGGTTGTCGTGCCCCGATGGCCGTATGGCGGCGCGCCGTGTCCGTCAAAGCCGGCATGCCGTCAGGTCAATCCTGAGCAGACGTCGCGTTCCCCGCGCGGGGTGGGCGGATTCCCACAAAAGGCCGAAGGCCCGAGTGACGGGTGAAGGGAGCCGACCATGGAGTGGCGCCAGATGGCTGCGTGCCTCAACGAGGACCCCGAGTTGTTCTTTCCCGACGGGACGACGGGGACGGCGTTTGAGCAGACACAGCGAGCCAAGGCAGTGTGCCGGAACTGCGCCGTCATCAAGCAGTGCCTGCAGTGGGCGCTCGACCACAACCAGGACGCCGGAATCTGGGGTGGGCTGAGCGAAGAGGAACGTCGCAACATCCGTCGCCTGCACCGACCGCAGTCCCGCGGCGCAGGGCTGGCCGGCCAGGACACGTCTGCCGCGGTCCAGCGAGCACGGCAACCGCGCGTGTGACCGCGCGCCCGGGCTCGCGAGGTCCCCGCCTCGCGACGTCCCCACCCGGGCTGCCCACCATGCGACGTGCCACATCGACCTGCCGCCTCGCGGGGTGGGCCGAAGTCGGCGTGCTCCCTGCGGAAGTACCCTCCCGGCAACGAGCTTGGTGGGGCCCACGCACGCTGGCGGGCTCACTCGAACTGGACGGATCGCGAGGAGACAGCCATGCGGGGACGCACACATCCGGCGCGGCCGGCGCTGGCAGTGGCGGTGGCGATGGCGCTGATGGCCGGAGCGGCACCGGCGGTGGCCCACGACGGTCCCACGTCAACCGATGTCATGATCACCAGCCACGACGGCACGTCGCTGGCCGCCACCGTCCACCGCCCCGCCGGCGCCAGTGCCGACGCGCCGGTCCCGATGATCCTGCACTCGCACGGATGGGCGGGCTCGCGCACCGCTGACCCACAGGCGTTCGCCTCCGAGCTGGA
>CAYQMQ010000167.1:0-3491 GCA_964418395.1 uncultured Actinomycetota bacterium | reverse complement strand
ACCCGCTTCGACGCGCTGGCCCCGGAGATCACGTGGTTCGACCTGCCCGAGTCGTTGGCGCCACAAGGCGTGGTGCGCAGCGCCTGGGTCGCGGCGCTGTATGCAGCGGGAGCCGACATGCTGCCCGCCTATGTCCACCAGGGGTTCGTGTGGGGCGCCACCACCGGCCAGTGGCCCGACGGGACGGCGCCTGGCGTGCCCGACCTCGACGAGCGGTTCTCGGCCCATGGCCCGAGCGGGTTCGTGGCCGACGGCGTGCGCCTTGAC
This sequence comes from uncultured Actinomycetota bacterium, assembly GCA_964418395.1. GTDB lineage: Bacteria > Actinomycetota > Nitriliruptoria > Euzebyales > Egibacteraceae > QS-5-72-10. Next base: position 3,224 of record CAYQMQ010000167.1, on the reverse strand, counting down.
GTCCCGACGTTGATCGGCCAGGGCGCGTCCGACAACCTGTTCAACCTCAATCAGGGATGGCACAACTTCGAGCGCACCCTCACCGCCGACGCCCGCGAGTCCAGCATCTTCGTCGGCTACAACGGCGGGCATGCCCTGCCGAGCGTGCTGCCACCCGGTCGTCCGCTGACGCTGGACGCGGGGACCGTTGACGACGGCTGCTCACCCGGGGGGTTCGCCGAGCTGCGCCTGGCGTTCTTCGAGGCCGTGCTCGACGGGGAGAATCCGCGCCCGCTGATCGGCGACGCCCCCTACCATCTGACCACCGTGGATGGTGAGTGCGTCGCCGCCGATGCGCTCGACGAGCGCACCCGTCTCGCCGCCGACGTCGACGTCGAGCTCGATGTGGGAGTGCCGACCCACGGAGCGGGCCACGAGCGTGCCGACGACCTGGTCGAGCAGGCGGGCCTGAACCTCGAGGCCGCGGTAACGGCCGGGCTTGGGGGCGCTGCGACCACCACCGGCGCTGGTGCCCCGATGCACCTGCAGTTGGCCGACGGTCCGCTGACGGTGGCTGGTGTGCCCACGCTGTCCGCAGAGGTGACGTCTGCCGGCGTGGAACAGCGCGTCTTCGCCGCCCTCTCGGTGGGCTCTTCACCGGCCACCGCCAAGCTGGTCCAAAACAACATGATGCCGCTGCGCCTGCCACAGCCGGTGGCCGGCGAATCTCACACCATCGAGTTGCCCGGCGTCGCCGTCGACCTCGACGAGGGCGACCGGCTGTATCTCACTTTGTCGGCGGTGTCGGACACCTCGTTCGCGCACGGCTCGGTGCGAACTCCCGGCGTGGTGCGGCTCGCCGACCTGCGCGTCGATGTGCCGCTGGCCAGCTCCGGCCGCTGAGGCCTGGTGAGCGAACCCGGGCCGGGACGGTGGGGAGTGGACACCCACCATGGGCCCCCAGGCCTGGCCACATGGATGGGGATGGTGATGCCTGGGTGAGGGGCGCCGGTTTGCTAGCCTGCGGGCGTTGCGGTGTGAGGCGGGACAGCAAAGGAGACGGACGTGGGAGTGGAGCCGGGACGGGCGGTTGGCTACCGTCAGGCGGCCGACACGCCGCCGGCGCGGCCGGCCAGCCTCGACGAGCTCCCGTTCGAACGGCAGCCGGCAGTGCGTTGGTACAGCCCCACCCTGTTGGCCAACGCCGGTCTGCAGGTGGTCATGGCTTCGGCGTTTGGCAGTTATCTGGACAAACGCGAGCTCCAAAGCGTCTTGGGCCAAGAACCGTTCACCGATCTCAGCGACCGCGGCGAGGTGTGGATGGACTACGTCGCTGACACCGGGGACGGGTTCGATGCGACCTACACGGTGGCTTCGCTCGTGGGGCGGGCACGCCTCGATGTCGAGGGCCTCGCCGACTCGTTGCCGCGCGGTGACCTGCTCGTGTTCGGCGGAGACCAGGTGTATCCGGACGCCACCGCCGGGGGGTACGAAGACCGCTTGACAGGCCCGTTCACGGCGGCGCTGCCATGGACCCCGCCGGACCGGCGACCGGCCGTGTTTGCCGTTCCCGGCAACCACGACTGGTACGACGGCCTGACCAGCTTTCTACGCGTGTTCGGCCAGCAGAAGACGATCGGGGGGTGGCAGACCTATCAGACGCGCAGCTACTTCGCGGTGAAGCTGCCACACGGCTGGTGGCTGTGGGGCGTCGACGCGTACCTCGACACCTACATCGACGAGCCCCAGTTGCGCTTCTTCGACGGTCTCGAGGTCGCCGCGGGGGACCGGATCGTGATGTGCACCGCCGACCCGAGCTGGGTGGAAGCGGCCGCCGACCCGGGCGCCTATCGCAACCTGGCCTACTTGGAGCGAAAGATCGTGGCTCCGAAGGGCGCCGAGGTCGCGCTCATGCTCGCTGGTGATCTGCACCACTACGCCCGCTACACCGCAGCCGACCGGGGCCGGCACAAGATCACCGCCGGTGGGGGCGGGGCTTTCCTCCACCCGACGCACGGGTTGCCGTCACACGTGCCGGTGCGGACCGATCCGGAGCGGGCGGCCACGGAGACCACCTATGAGCGGATCACGACGTACCCGAGCGCGGGCCGGTCTCGTCTGTTGGCGCTGGGCACGCTTGCCCTGCCGTGGCGCAACCCCTCATTCGCCCCGCTGGTCGGGCTGTTGCACCTGCTGGTGACCGCCGAGGTGCTGCGCCGCTTCACCGATCGGGCGGGGGCCGCCGTGGCCGGCGACGCCGCCGGGCGGGCCACAGCCGACGCCCAGTTGGTGGAGATGTTGCGCGCGGCCACACCCGGTGACGTCGTCGCCGACATCGTTGCCAGTCTGCCATCACTGGCGCTCCTGGTGGCGGTGTTGCTCGCGTTGGTGGGGTTTGCCACGCCACCGCGCCACTTGCGTCCGGCCTCTGCCGTGTGGGCCAAACGTGCCATGGGGTTGGGCCACACCGCGCTGCACCTGGCAGCGGTGATGCTCGTCGTGTCGCTGACTCTGCAGGTGGCATCCCTGGCACCGCCGGGATGGCTGTTGACCGCAGCCGCTTATGTGATGGCACTCGTCCTCGGCGGGGTGGTCGGCAGTCTGGTGTTCGCGATCTACCTCACCCTGGCCAACATGGTCTGGGCCGCCGAGGACAACCACGCCTTTTCGGCCCAGCGCCGCTCGGGCCACAAGAACTTCCTGCGCCTGCGTCTGGATGCGGACGGCGCGCTCACGGTTCACGCGCTGGGCGTCGACCGGGCGTGTCGCGGATGGCAGGCCGTCCCTGACGCTGCCCGCGTGGACGACCCCTGGATCGTCGCGACCGGTGACAGCCCCGTCCCCAGGCTGATCGATCGCGTCACGTTCCCGGGTCGACCCGCAGCACCAGTCGAGCCGCGCGTGACCCGACGGGGACGGGACACGGGGCCGGGGGCCGCCGTCGCCCGGCTGCTCGCGGGCTTGCGGGGCACGGAAGGGCAGGACCGCCACGCCGAGCACCCTGGGGGGTGAACGCCACGCCATGATCGGACGCATCGCCAAGACGTGGGCCATCAACGCCGCCAACAGCGCGGTGTTCTTGGCCAGCGGCGGTCGCAGGGTCTTGCACGAGGGGCGTTACCGCGGCGGAACGTGGGTGGACTGGTATCGGGTGTTTCGGTGCCGCCCTCGGGAGTTCGCCGAGCCCAGAACCGAGGCCGAGATCTGTTCGCTCGTCGCCGGCGCCGACAAGGTGCGCGTGGTCG
>CAYQMQ010000166.1:0-5145 GCA_964418395.1 uncultured Actinomycetota bacterium | reverse complement strand
GCTGTGGAAGTGCGGTTCGCGGCTGCGTGTTGTCCCAAGCACCGCGGGCCCTCCGTCCCCTCACGAGCGGGCCGTACGACCCTCGCGGGGAGAAGGGGGCACGTCATGGTGTCGGTGCGCGGTTTGCACCGCCGTCAGGGGGTTCGTCGACCGCGAGACCACCAGGTCGAAGAGATCGCGCCCAGTGAACTGCCGTTGGCACCCGCCCGTGCCGCACCGCAAGCCGCCCATCCCGACATCCAAAGGGGAACTGCCATGGAAGCCGTCGTGTACCGAGGCCCCGGCAAGCCAGCGATCGAAACCCTGCCCGACCCCACGCTCATGGACGACACCGACGCGATCGTGCGCATCGACACCACCACCATCTGCGGCACGGACCTGCACATTCTCAAAGGTGACGTGCCGGCGGTGACCGATGGCCGCGTGCTGGGCCACGAGGCCGTCGGCACCGTCGAAGAGGTCGGCGCCAGCGTGCGCACCGTCGCCCCCGGCGACCGGGTGCTGGTGTCGTGCATCACCTCGTGTGGCCGGTGTGCTTACTGCCGCCAGGGGGCCTACAGCCAATGCCTCGGCGGCGGCGGGTGGATTCTGGGCCACCGCATCAACGGGGTGCAGGCCACCTACGCGCGCGTGCCCTTCGCCGACACCTCGACGTATCACGTGCCCGAGCATGCCTCCGACGAGTCAGTGTTGTTGTTGGCCGACATCTTGCCCACCGGCTACGAGGTCGGCGTCCGCAACGGCGGCGTGCGACCCGGCGACACCGTCGCCGTGGTCGGTGCCGGCCCGATCGGGCTCGCGGCGATGCTCACCGCCCGGCTGCTCACCCCCGGGCGGCTGGTGGCGATCGACCCCGCCGCCCCGCGCCGCCAAGCCGCGCTGCGCTTTGGCGCCGATGAGGCCATCGACAACCGCACCGACGACCCCCTCGCCCGCATCCACGCCCTCACCGACGGACTCGGCGCCGATGTGGCCATCGAAGCAGTGGGTTTGCCCGAGACCTTCGAGCTGTGCACCCAGCTGATCCGCCCCGGCGGCCGGGTCGCCAACATCGGCGTCCACGGCACGCCGGCCACCCTCCATCTGGAGCAGCTGTGGATCCGCAACATCACGATCACCACGGGGCTGGTCGACACGTCCACCATCCCCGAGTTGTTGCGGCTGATCGACCGCGACCGGATCGATCCGAGCCCGTTCGTCACCCACCGCTTCACCATGGACCAGTTCGCTGATGCCTACGACACGTTCACCCACGCCGCCGACACCCGCGCGCTCAAGGTCGTCGTCAGCCGAACCTGAGCCAACCGCAGCCCATCCGGCTGCTGCCCCCGAAGTTACGGCGCCGGGCCGGTGATGGCGCATCCTGATATGACCACCATCGGCCCGGCCGCGGTGGTGACCGTCCGCGCCGATGAGCTCGCCGACGCCTTCAACGAGCTCAGCATCGCCCGGATGGCAAACCGCCTCGACCGCCCGTTCGTCCGGCAGTCGCTGTCGCAGCTGGTCGACGAGGTCGCCCGCGCCATTGACGAGCCCCAGTCGGATGTGGTGGTCGCCTTCGACCCGCGGGCGTCATCGGCCATCTCGATCGCCAGCAGGCCACCCAGGCGGCGTTGCGCGCCGCCGCGTCCTACCACGTGCCGCTGCTGGGCTCGTATGTGCCACCCGACCTGGCAGCCGTCCTCACCACCTCGCCCGAGTCCGGTGATGTCACCGTCGCCGTCGACCAGCGAGGACCACACTGCGCGATCGGCTGCCACCGCAGCCAGCACGGAATCATTGCGCCTGGTCGAGCAGTACCCGGAACTGACCGGCCCGTCGAGTACCTGCGGCCCTGTCCGCCGACCGGTCGGAGGGGCAGCCACCCGACGAATCTCGCCTCCGGCGATTCGCCCTCCACGACATCCTCGGGGGTGGGTGCCTCGCTCGGCGGCTGACGCAGCGTGGAACGAAGCCGGACAATTCGCAGTGCCGCACGCGCCACCCCATCCCGCGGCCGGTCGCGGCTGAGAACGCAGGCGGCGCCGGAGAACGAACGCCCGGCCGTCGCCCGTCCTTGGTAGCGACGGGCCCGACGAGTCTCGGCGACGTCGCCGACCACCACGTCGCCGTCGTCGCGTACCACCCGCCGCGCCTCGGCCAACGGCCCCGTCGGATCGTCGGCAAAAGCACAGCGTGATCCCCACGACCAACCGCCCCGAACGCGGCATCGGGTCTACCGCCTGGGCGAGGCCGACGACCCGGCCGACAGCGAATCCGCCGGAGCGACGCACCGGCCAGATCCGATTCGCCCCCGACCGCCAATGCCCGCGAGAAAAAGCCGCTGCCGACACCCGCCTCAAGCCGCCGGTGGGGCAGAGCACTGACAAGCGCCACCAGGCACAACCCTTCGCACTGGAACAGCGCGTGGCCGATGGTGCCGTTATCCCAGGCGTCGTAACGGTCGGCGAGCAGAGCAAACGCCGGCCGGTCGCGGGGCTCATTGCCCGTCTTGCGTTCGTCCGGGCGAGAGTCGCCCCCGAGGGTGGTTGGCTTCGCCGACGTCTGTCCGACCAACACAGCGCACGCGCTGTTGGGTTCCGCGTGGGCCCTGTCAGCGCCGTCTTCGTCGGCGACGTACCAGACGGCCAGCGGCGGGATGGCGCTCGTCAGAACACGGAGGGGACGACGACCACGGGGCAGTCGGCATAGGGAACGACCTGCTGGGTCACCGACCCGAGCATGAGCGCTTTGAAGCCCCCCACACCCCGAGTTCCCAGCACGATGCGGTCGGCCCACTCGGACCGGTCGATCAACGTCGTCGCCGGATGATCGTTGACGACCTCGATGTCGACGTCGAGGCCCCGGGCGGCGTCAGTCATGTCCTCCAACAGGTCGGCGACCATGCGCTCTGCCGCTTCCTGACGCGCGGCGTCGTCTTCTTCGCCGGTGCTGTCGAGGTCGCCCTCGGCATATTCCGGGGGGGTCCACCAGGCGTGGACCACGCGCACCGGCGCCTGGAGTCGTCGGGCCTCTTCCAACGCCCACGCCAAGGCCCGTTGCGACCCCTCTGAACCGTCGACTCCCACGATGATCGGTGCGGTGGCCATGGACGTTCTCCCCTTTTGGCTGGTTTCGGCGGCGGAAGTTCACGCAAAGCGCGCAACCTCAACGCCAGTTGACACCGCCATGATCCTGCCCACACGGTTGGATCGTCAGGGTCGATGGTCCCGGAATCTCGAGCCAGTCGCCTCGTGGGAGCTGCCGCACGTCGACGGGGCTGGCGGTCTGCCGTTGAGGGGCCGGCAATACCCGCGATCGAGCAAGGACTTTCGGCGCCAGAACAAGGACCATCGGCTCTGGGATCTGATGGCGTTCAAGCAGAAGATGGTCGCCAACGGGGGTGTGCCGCGCCCCTGTCTCACCGGAAGGTCACGATCCAAATGCCACCCGTTGTCGTGGGTGTCGATGGCTCCGAAGCGTCGCAGCGGGCGTTGTCGTGGGCGTTGACTCAAGGCCGTCGGACGAATGTGCCCGTCCGGGTGGTGTATGCCTGGCGGCCGCTTTCGGAACGCCCCCCGGACTGGGCGGTTTCGGACGACCGCCACGTCGACGAGGAGCTTCATCGAGCGGGTGAGGCGCTCGTCGAGCGGATGCTGGTTGCGGCCCAGGAGGAGGCTGCGGGCGTCACCGTCGAGGTCGAGATCGTCAAGGAGCCCGCCGCACAGGCGCTGATCTCTCGATCTGTTGAAGCCGATCGTGTCGTGGTCGCCACGCGCGGACGCGGCGGCTTCCCGACGCTGTTGCTCGGCTCGGTCAGCCAGCAGCTGATCCAACACGCCCACTGCCCCGTGGTGATGATCCCCGCCCCAAGGAACAACGACATGCGCTCATCGATCGCTACTGCGCCGGTGAACGCAACCAGCAAAGGAGCCTGACATGATGTGGAACGGTGGGATGAGTAGTTTCGGGTGGCTGTGGATGCTGTTCGGCGCACTGTTCATGGTGGCGCTGCTAGTCCTTGTGGTGGTGGCCGTTGTCTGGCTCACCCGCGGTCTCGGAGGGTCGGATCAGGCCCGTGCCACCCCGTCGCCCGACCGCGCAGCAACCGGTTCGGCCCGCGACGCACTGGACCTGCGCTATGCCCGCGGCGAGATTAGCCGCGACGAGTATCAGCAGGCCCGCCGCGACCTGGACACCCCCATTGGCGAAAGCGACGACGCCCGCTGACAACAAGGAAGGAACCGGTCATGCAAACCACTGGCTACGCCCTGCACGCTCACCTCGACCAGGAACCACCCGAAGCCGAGCAACGGGTGCGCGACGCGTTGGCCGCCGAAGGCTTCGGGATCTTGTCCGAGATCGACGTGCAAGCCACCCTTCACCAAAAGCTCGGCGAGGACATCGGCGTCTACACGATCCTCGGCGCATGCAACCCGCCGCTGGCACGACGCGCCATCGCCGCCGATCCCGACATCGGCGCGCTCCTTCCCTGCAACGTCGTCGTTCGAGCCGGCAGCGCCGGCGGAACCGACGTGTTCGCCCCCGACCCCGATGCGATGCTGGGGCTCTCGCCATCCGACGAGCTGGCCCCGATCGCTGCCGACGCCAAGCAGCGCCTCCAACGGGCGCTTCAGGCCATGTGATACCCGGCCACCCCACAGCCGCCTCCGACGTCAGCTCAAACCGCGCAGCCAGCGCCAGGGTGGCGACCCCCAAAAAGGGATGGCATCGAACGCCAACATATCGTTGCCGTCGTGGCCGCGGCCGGAATCCGGTTCGACGCAGTCAGACGCTGATCCCCTCACACCGGGCCGTCATCGCCAAGCCCGAGCCGGCCCGCCAGATGGCGAAACGGCGGCAGCCGCCGCCTAGCGGTGGCGCGTAGCACTCCCTTCGCTGGCGTCTCCGGCAAGTCGCGCGCATCCGCGGGCAAGGGCATGTCCACGCAGTAGAGACCCTCGCTCTCCTCGTAGCGCTGCGCCCCGAGCTCGTCCAACAGGGCCAGCATCGCCTCGTTCTCCACCAGCACGTAGTTGCGCAGCACTCGGATCCCGTGCTCGATCGCTGACCGCGACAGCACCGTGAGCAACACCGAGCCAAGCCCCTTACCCTGGTGTTCGTCGATGACGGTGACGGCCGCCTCGGCGACGTCGGGCTCGGCGG
>CAYQMQ010000165.1:0-5162 GCA_964418395.1 uncultured Actinomycetota bacterium | reverse complement strand
GCGCGGCCTCGATCAAGGTGTGGCTGTTTCGGGCGGCCCACTACAACGCGCTCGACTATCTGCGCAAGATCAAACGGCGCGGGGAATGGCTGGAGGCGGACCTGACCCTGTTCGACCAGCCGGAGGGCAGCCGGGGGCCCGCCGACCGGGCCGAGGCCGATGACACCGCCAGCCGGGTCCGTGCCGCGATGGCCACGCTCAGCGGCGAGCAGCGGCAGGTGCTGCTGTTGCGGTATGTCGCCGGGTTGACCGCCGCGGAGGTGGCCGACGTCATGTCCAAGTCCGACGGGGCGGTCCGCGCGCTGCAACATCGCGGCGAACGGGCCCTGGGGCGCGTCCTGGACCACTTCGGTGTCCCACCGACTGCCGAGAACCCCGCATCGCCAGCGGGTGCTGACGCGTCTTCGCCGCACCAGCCTCGACCTCAGGACAGCACGCCATGACAGCCGCTGGTGACGGCTACGACCCCGAGGGGGAGGACCGCGGCGTCGGTCGCCGGGTGCAGGAGGCCTATGCCACGCGTGTCGGCATCGACACGGCGGCCCGGCACCTGTGGTCGATGGATCGTGAGTCGCGACGGCTCCGCTGTCGCCGGCGCCGCCAACGGCTCGTGTCGGCTGCTGCCAGCTTGGTGGTGCTGGTGGCCGCTGCGGGAACGGTGGCCGGCAGCGCCATGGCGCTGCCGGGCGAGACGCTGTATCCGGTCAAGGAAAGCCTCGAGCGGGCCGAGCTGACCATCGCCGTCAGCGACGCCGCGAACGCCCGCGCTCATCTGCGCCACAGCCGCGTCCGCCTCGAAGAGCTTGAGGCGGCCGCGGAATCCAACCCGGAGGTCGTGCCCGAGATCGCCGAGCGGTTCTACACGTCGTTGGAGCGTGCCGCGGCCCTGGGCGGCGAGTCGGTCGCTGGGGAGGTGGCGGCCCTGCGCACGTCCGCGTCCCTGCTGATGGACCGGATCGGGCGGAATCTCGACCCGTCGATCGCCGAGTCGCTGACGGTGGCGCGCACCACGCGCAACGACACGGCGTCCTCGGAGCGCGGGCGTCAGGCGCTCGGCGGCGCCCGTTCCGGCGACGGAGCCGACGACGCCCATGCCGACGCCGGCGGCGGAACCGGATCAGATGGGGGCGACGGCTCCGCTGATGGGGCTCCGGAGCCGATGGCCCCGGAGCCGGAGACCACCGTCGCAGAAGCCGGTCGGGACGAGGACGAGCCCTCGGAGCTGGTGGAAGAGACCGCCACCGCCGAGCTGCCCGCTGAGACCGTCGTGGCCGATCCTGAGGAGACCGCGACCGGGGAGCCCGAGACGTCCTCGGGGGAGGCGGACGGCGAGGACGCCGAGGCCGGCGAGCAGGACGGCGCCGGCGACGACGGCGAGCAGGACGGCACTGGCGACGACCCCGAGCAGGACGGCACCGGCGACGACGCCGAGCGGGACGGCGCCGATGGCGAACAACCCGACGATGGGCCGTCGCTGGAGGGCAGGACGGCGGAGTCCTCGACCGCGGAAAGCGGCTCGACATCGGAGGCGTCGACGAGCGGCGACCCCGCTGACGGCGACCCCGCTGGCGGCGACAGCGACGGCGGCGCGTCAGACGGCTGACGCTACTTGGCGCTGAAGTACATCGCCTCCGGGTGGTGGACGACCAACGCATCGGTGGCCTGCTCGGGGTGGAGCTGGAACTCCTCGGAGAGCTCCAAGCCGATCCGGCTGATCTCGAGCAGCTCCGCCAGGGGCTTGCGCTGGGCGAGGTCGGGGCAGGCGGGATAGCCGAAGCTGAAGCGCGCCCCCCGGTAGTTGAGCTTGAAGAGCTCCTCGACGTGCTCGGCGTCGTCGTGATGGATGTCGAGCTCGGTGCGGATGCGGCGATGCCAGTATTCGGCCAGCGCCTCGGCCATCTCCACGCCGAGCCCGTGCAGGAAGAGGTAGTCGGTGTACTCGTCGGCCTCGAACAGCTCGCTGGCGCGCTCGGTCACCTTCGGGCCCATCGTGACGGCCTGGAAGGCGACCACGTCACGCTCGCCGCTGTCGACGGGACGGAAGTAGTCCGCCAGGCACAGGAACCGGCCCTTGTGCTGCCGCGGGAAGGTCCACCGCGCCGCGATCTCGTCGCTGTCGGGTCCGGCCCACACGATCAGGTCGTTGCCCTCGCTGTTGGCGGGCCAGTAGCCGTAGACCAGCTCGGGGCGCAGGATCTGCTCGGCGCGGGCCATCTCGAGGGTGCGCCGCAGGGCGGCCTCGGCCTCGTCCCAGGTCTTCTTGTCGTTGAAGCCCCACTGGTTGCGGAACAGCGCGATCCGGTTGAGGTAGGCGGCGATGTCGTCGAGCGGGATGCCGCGCACCACCCGGGAGCCCCAGAACGGCGGTGTCGGGATGTCGGCGTCGGTGGCCACCTCGGAGCGCGCGGGGACCTCGGGCGCCTCCTCCTCGGCCTTCTCCTTGGCCGCCTGGCCGTGCTTGGCCACGGGTGGCTCGATGGGCTCGGTGCCCCAGTCGTCGGGCAGCCCCTCGAGCCCCTTCTCCTCGGTGAGCTCGACGAACTCGTCCATGCGCTTCAGGCCCGAGAACGCGTCCTTGCAGTAGAACAGGGGCCCGTCGTAGACCTCGCGGAGGTCCATCTCCACGTAGTTGCGGTTCAGCGCGGCGCCGCCCAGCAGCACCGGGTAGTGGGTCAGCTTGCGGCGCTGCATCTCCTCGAGGTCGTTCTTCATGACGACCGTGGACTTCACCAGCAGGCCGGACAGGCCGATGACGTCGGCGCCGAAGTCCTCGGCCTCGTCGATGATCGTGTCGATGGGCTGCTTGATCCCGATGTTGCGGACGTCGTAGCCGTTGTTCGACAGGATGATGTCGACGAGGTTCTTGCCGATGTCGTGCACGTCGCCCTTGACGGTGGCGAGCAGGATCTTGGCCTTGCCGCCGTCGTCGCTGGCCTCCATGTGCGGTTCGAGGTGGCCGACGGCCGCCTTCATGGCCTCGGCGGACTGCAGCACGAAGGGAAGCTGCATCTTGCCCTCGCCGAAGAGGTCGCCGACGACCTTCATTCCGGCCAGCAGGTGGGTGTTGATGATGTCCAGCGGCTTGTAGCCGGCCTCCATGGCGTCTTCGAGGTCCTCGGCGAGCCCGTCCTTGTTGCCGTCGATGATGCGCTTCTCGAGGCGCTCTTCCACCGACATCGCCGCGAGCTCCTCCTCGCCGGAGCTGGCCACCGAGGCGCCCTCGAAGGTGCTCATGAGCTCGTGCAGCGGGTCGTAGTCCTCGCTGGCGGTGCCGTCCTTGCCGGCGGTGCCGCGGTTGTCCAGCACCAGGTCGCGGCAGATCGTGTGCACCTCGTCGTCGATCTGGTGCAGCGGCAGGATGCGCCCGCCGTGCACGATCGCCGAGTCCAGGCCCTCCTCCACGGCCATGGACAGGAACACCGAGTTGAGCGCCTGGCGGGCGGCCGGCGACAGGCCGAAGGAGATGTTGGACACCCCGAGGGTGGTGAAGCACCCGGGGATCTCCTCCTTGACCCGGCGGATCGCCTCCAGCGTCTCCTTGCCGTCGCCGCGCAGGTCCTCCTGGCCCGAGCCCAGCGGGAACGTCAGCGTGTCGAAGATCAGGTCCTCGTGGCGCAGGCCGTACTCGTCCACCGCGATCTGGGCCATGCGCTTGCACACGTCGACCTTCCAGTCGGCGTTGCGCGCCTGGCCCTCCTCGTCGATGGCCAGGCCGATCAGGCAGGCGCCGTGCTGCTGCGCCCGTGGCAGCAGCTGGTCGACCTTGGTGCGCCCGTCCTCCAGGTTGATCGAGTTGATGACCGAGCGGCCGGGCAGGCGCTTGAGGGCCGCATCCAGCACGGCGATCTCGGTCGAGTCGATGACCAGCGGCAAGGTGGACTGCGTGGCCAGCCGATCGACCAGCGGCACGATGTCGTCCACGCCGTCGCGGCCCACGTAGTCGACGCACACGTCCAGCAGGTGGGCGCCCTCGCGGACCTGCTCCTTGGCGAGCTCGGTCATCGCCTCGAGGTCTTCTTCCAGCAACAGCTCGCGGAACTTCCTCGAGCCGTTGGCGTTCATCCGCTCGCCGATGATGGTGAACGAGTTGTCCTGCTCCAGCGTCTGGGGGGCGTACAGGCTCGTCACGCTCGGCGGCATCTCCGGATTGCGGGTGGCCGGGGTGAGGTCGCGGACAGCCTCGACGACCTGACGCAGGTGCTCGGGGGTGGTGCCGCAGCAGCCGCCGACCATCGACACGCCGAGCTCGCTGACGAACTCGCGGTGCGCGGTGGCCAGCCCGTCGGGCTGCAGCGGATAGATGGCCTGGCCGTCGTCGGTCATCTTGTCGGGGATGCCGGCGTTGGGGATGACGCTGATCGGCAGCGGCGAGGTCTCGCTGAGGTAGCGCACGTGCTCGCGCATGTCCTCCGGGCCGGTGGCGCAGTTGAGCCCGAGCAGGTCGATCGGCAGCGGCTCGAGCGCCGTCAACGCGGCTCCGACCTCGCTGCCGAGCAGCATCGTGTTGATGTTGGCCTCGATCGTCACCGAGGCGAAGATCGGCAGCCCGGCGCCCTCGGCCTCGATGGCCAGATAGGCGCCCCAGATCGCGGCCTTGGCCTGCAACAGGTCGAAGCAGGTCTCCACGATGATCGCGTCCGCGCCGCCGGCGATGAGCCCGGCCGTCTGGCGCTGGTAGCCGGCGACCATCGTGTCGTAGTCGATGAAGTCCTTGGTGGTCTCGGGGTCCTTGCCCAGCGACAGGGTGGGCGAGCGGGTCCCCGGCCCGATCGAGCCGAGCACCCAGCGGTCCCCGGCGAACGCGTCGCACGCCTCGCGCGCGATGCGCGCGGCGGCTTCGTTGAGCTCTTCCGTGTCGTCACCGAGCCCGTACTCGTCAAGAACCCACGGAGCGCCCCCGAAGGTGTCGGTTTCCACGGCGTCGCAGCCGACCTCGAGGAACGAGCTGTGGATCTCGCGCACCACGTCCGGGCGCGTGCGAACCAGGATCTCGTTGCAGCCCTCCAGTCCGCCGAAGTCCTCGTCCGACAGGGCGTAGGACTGCACTGAGGTGCCCATTCCGCCGTCGACGACGACCACGCGCTCGCGCAGCGCGGCCAGCAGCGGGTGGTCGGCTCGGGGCGACGTATGCGAAGACATTGCGGTGTCTACAACCTCCCGTG
>CAYQMQ010000164.1:0-5174 GCA_964418395.1 uncultured Actinomycetota bacterium | reverse complement strand
CACAGCCGTCCACGCCGGGCCCGCGCGGCTCGTCGCCGGCGACGGCGGCCAGCCGTCGGCGCACCGCTTGCTGCACGGGCGTGTCGACCTCGAGGTAGCCGGCCGGGTCCGCGCCGGCACCCACGGTGGCCAGCAGCATCAGCGCGTGCTTGCCGGAGCAGTTGTGGGCCAGCGGTGAGGCCCCGCTTGCCGGACATCCCGGCGCCGGTTCGCCCGCCGGGCAGCCCAGCGCGGACTCGTCGAGATCGGCGAGCGCCAGGAGGCGGGCCGCTTCGATCTGGTGGTCGTCGGTGCCGGCGTGGCTGGACGAGCCGATGGCCAGGGCGGCGGCGTCGAGCTCACCGGTCCACCCCGCGGCCCATCCGCTGTCGCCAGCGTCCACCCCCTCGACCGGCGCACCGCCGCCGGCGAGCACGTCGAGGCAGGCGGCCGCTTGGACGGGCTTGACGGCCGAGCGGGCATACAGCGGCTCGGCCGCCGCGCCCACGCAAGCGACCACCCGGCCGCTGGGCTCGGCGACAGCGACCACCGCCCGGTGCACCGATTCGACGACCCCGTCGCGGATCGCGACTACCGCCGGCGGCCCGTCGACGCCGGGCTGGGGCGGCGCCGCGGCGGGCTCAGCCTCCCTCACCTTCGCCCGGGTCGCGGGACGGCGCGGCACGGCCGGACGACTCGGCGGCGCGGCCGGCGAACTCGCCTTCACCCCGCCGGTAGCGGGCGACCAGGGCGTTTTGGAGCTCGTCCAGCCGGGTTTGAACCGTCGCCCGGATCCGCGAGACGCGCGCTTCCTCCTGGCCGAGCTGCTCGGCGACGTCCTCGAGCTCCTGGTCGGACAGGTCTGGCAGCCGCGCCAGCGTGCCGTCGACCGCCAGGCGGTCTTCCCTGCGGCGCATCTGATGCTCCGGGGGATCGGTGCTCATCGCCCGCGCGGCCTGGGGGTTCGTCGGGGGAGCGTCGGCCAGCAGCGCCGGCAGCGCGTCCACGAGGCTGTGCGCCGTGCCCCCCTCGCGCCGGCGCTGCCGCTCGGCGCGCACGATGTCCAGCCGGGCCTGCAGCATCCGCCGCAGGTAGCTGAGCTGGCTCTCCTCGGCCGCGCACTCGTCACGGCGGCCCCGCACGGCCTCGAGGTCCAGGGTGGCCACGTCGTCGAGGTAGTCCTCGGCGGTGATCCGGTCCAGGCGCCGCCGCGTGGGCTGTTCCGCCTCGTCGGTCATCGTCGCTCCAGCACGTTGGTGGTCGGCGCGGGACAGCCCCTCCTGCCGCCGCGCTCCGGGCTTCCCAGGGTCGCACGACAGGGCGGGGGCGCACGCCCGGCTTAGCGGCACAGCGTGGCGGCCAGCGGATAGGGGTTCACCGCGTCGCCGTCTCCTGGATGATACTGCCAGTGCAGGTGCGGGGGCGTGTGCCGCGCGTTGCCCGAGTTGCCGTTGTCGGCGATGTGCTCGCCGGCGCTCACCCGGTCGCCGGTCGAGACGTGGGTGGCCGACAGGTGGGCGTAGTAGTACCGGTCCCCACGGTCGTCGACCAGATCGACCGACAACCCGCCCAGGCGGTTGTGCCACGCCCGGCGCACCGTGCCGTCCGCCACGGCGTACACCGGCATCCCGCGGTCGGCGAAGATGTCGACGCCGAGGTGCACCCGCCCGCCGGAGCGGGGGAAGTGCCACGAGTCAATGAACGAGTTCGGCTCACCCACGGGGCAGGCCATGCCAGCGAGCGCGCCCTCCGGGGGCAACACCGTGCGCCCGCGCCCGCCGAGCCGGGCGGCCTGGTCAGCGCGTTGCTCGCGCCGGCGTTGCTCGGCGAGGCGGCGACGCTCGGCCTCGCGTTCCGCGGTGATCCGCTCGCGGGCGCTCTCGCTCGCGGCGGCGAGCTCCTCGGCGGCCCGCTCGGCTTCCTCGCGGGCGGCGCGGCTGGCGGCTTCGAGCTCGTCGGCGGCCTCCTCGGCGTCCGCGGCGGCGCCGGCGATCCCCGCCTGCAGGGTCTGGTGCTGCCGACGGGCCTGCGCGACGCGGTCGGCCTGCCTGGCCAGCCGCTGGGTGTGGCGCTGTTCGCCGACGACCGCGCGGTCCACCAGCGCCGCGCGGTGCAGCGCGTCCTGTCGCGACGCCGACGTCAACACGGCCTCGCCGACGCCCACCGCCGTGCCCGGACGCTTATAGCTGGCCACGACCGTCTGCCGGAGGTCGGCGCGGGCGCGTTCGACGGCTCGTTCAGCGACGGCGACGGCGTCGGCGGCTTCGGCGGCCTCGGCCTCCAGGCGCAGCCGGTGGGCGCGCGCCCGCTCGTAGCGGGCAGCGGCCTCCTGCAAGCGCTCGGCGAGCGCCGCGGCCTCGTCACGTGCGGCGTCCAGGCGCTCGCGGGCGCGGTCCACCTCGTCGTCGGACTCGACGGCCTCGTCCAGATCGGTGTCCAGGTCCACGCCGTCGCCGGAGTCAACGTCAGCTCGGGCTGCCCCCGCCACCAGCGACAGCACCATCGACAGCACCACAGCCAACGCGACGGCGGCCACCGCCGCCGTCGCCTCGGCTGCCAGGCGGTGCCGGCGTGCTCGCAACGGGCTCACGCCGCCACCATCGACCGCGGGGCCAGCCTTCTTGAGACGAACCGGGCACAGGACTGAAGACATCGGCCCGATCGGCCGATGCCTTCCTGGTGACCCTCGAGTGGCAACGGCGAGCAGGCCCCGCAGTGACCCCAGACCCCAGCCCGTCCGACCCGATCCCGCCCGGCACGACCCCGGACTCTCCCCACCGCGCCCCGTTGACCGACGCGCTGCGCCATGGGGCGGCCGACCAGGCCACCGGGCGCATCGTGGTCGACCGTCCGGGCCAAGCCGAGTCGGCCACGGTGTGGCTCCGGCGCGGCGTGATCGTGTCCGCCGCCGCCCCGGGGGCGCGTGCCCGGCTGGGCGACCGGCTCGTGACCGCCCACCTCATCTCCGAAGAGCAGCTGACCGCCGCGCTCGAGCGCCAGCGCCACGACCGGGACGCTCCGCGGCTCGGGCAGGTGCTGCTGCAGCTGGAGATGATCGACGCGGCGATCCTGCGGGAGGTGTTGCTGGAGCAGACGGTCGACTCGATCGCGGTGGCGATCGGCTGGCCGGACAGCACCTGGCGGATGGTGCCCGGCGAGGCCTGCGACGAGGACGTGACGCTGAACGCCAGCGTCGAGAACGCCCTGATGGAGGCCAGCCGCCGCCTGGACGAGTGGCACGCCATCGTCGCCGCGCTGGGCTCGCTGGCCGCCCGGGTGGACATCGCCCCCTCCCAAGCCGCCAACCTCGAGCTGACCGCCGACGAGTGGACGATGCTCACCCACATCGACGGGCGCCACTCCGTGGGCGAGCTCGCCGCCGAGACCGGGGTCAGCGACTTCCACGCCGCCCGCATCGTCTACGGATTGCTCGCCACAGGGGTGGTGCGGCTGCTGGACGAGGCCGGCGGCGCGGCCACCGACCGATCGGCCGATGGCGAGCAGGGCAACGGGGCGCCCAGCGAGGTGAGCATGCGCCGGGCGCTGTCCCGGCTGTTCGGCCCGCTGGCCGACGGCGACCCCGACGGGTGAGGCCAGGCCTGGCAGCCCCCAGCCCGGTGGGGGAGGCCGGGCCGGGGGCTGGGGGGCCGGGCCGAGGGCCCGGGGGTGGATAGCCCTGGGCCCCAAGGTCCCCCTCCGGAGCCCTTGGGGCCCAGGGCATGTGGCCAGCCTCTGCGCGCGGGGGGAACGCAGAGGTGGCCTGAGATGGCCTGAGTTTGGCCGTGCCCACCCGCCTGGCTGTCGGTCGCGGCGCACGGGGAGTCATACCCGGGCGGTTGGCGTCTACGCCTGTCCGGCCGGACAGATGTGGACGACACCCACGGTCTGCACCTTCCGCCGATCCCGCACTCCGGGTGGATTCGGCCGTGACACTCGGGGCATGAACACCCACCGAGATTCGCCCGACGAACCCGCCAGCGATCCCGCGCCCCACACCATCTCGCTGCAGCCGGCGCGGCGCGCGGTCCTCACCCGGCATGCGGCCGCAGCCGCGATGGTGGCCGGGCTGCTCGCAGTGTTTCTGGCCGCGACGGTGCTCCTGCCGCAGGTGGGGGCGTTGCTGGTCGGCGTGGTGATCGCCGCCGCGGCGCTGTGGGCCATTCGCCGCGCCGCCATCACGGCCCAGGCGCGCCTCGTGGCGACCGGCGGGGGGTTGGTGGTGCGGCTGGGCACCGCCAGCGCCGAGATCGGCTGGAACGCCGTGGACACCGTCCGGATCGTCGGCAGCCATCGCCTGGTGGCCGTCGAAGTGTGCGCCGGCCGCCTCCGCCGGCAGCTGCCCCGCGCCTACGCCCGGGACGACGCACGAGCCTGGCTGCGCGCCGCCGCCGACCTCGCCATCGACGCCGGCCACGACGAGGTCCACGTGCAGGACGGTGAGCTGCGCACCACCGGATGACCTGCAGCCGCCGCACGACCTGTCACCGCGGGGTGACCCGTCACCGCGATCACGGCATCGGCGGCTTGTGCTCTAATGCCGCGTAGGCCGCCTGGGCGCGCTCGATCTCGGCCAGCGCCTGCTCGCGCGGGCCGAACCCGTCGACGGTGACGGTCTTGCCCTCGAGGTCTTTGTAGATCGAGAAGAAGTGGCCGATCTCGTCGAGCAGGTGGCGGGGGGCGTCGTCGAGCTCGCGCACGTGTGCCCACCGCGGATCGGTGTCGGGCACGCCGATGATCTTGGCGTCGGGGCCCTTCTCGTCGCTCATGAAGAAGATCCCCACCACCCGCGAGGCGATGAGGCAGCCGGGAAAGGTCGGCTCACCGAGCATCACCACCGCGTCGAGCGGATCGTCGTCATCGGCCCACGTGTACCGCAGAAAGCCGTAGTCGCCGGGGTAGTGCACCGCCGAGAACAGCATGCGGTCCAGCTTGAACTGCTCCGAGGCCGGGTCCCACTCGTACTTGTTGCGCGACCCCTTGGGGATCTCCACGAACACGTCGACGACCTCGTTCATGGTGATCACCCTAGCGCCGTTTGATCCGACACTGGCTCCACTCGATCGGAGCCAGTGTCGGATCGACGGTGACGGCGTTACTCGCCTTCCAGAACCGCCATGATCTGATCGACCACGGACTGGCGGATCGCGGCGGTGCCGCCGACGATCTTGACGTCACCGATGGCGTCGCGATGCTCG
>CAYQMQ010000163.1:0-5193 GCA_964418395.1 uncultured Actinomycetota bacterium | reverse complement strand
TCCCCGGCATCCGCCCCGGCCGGCAGACCGCGGAGTACATCGACCACGTGCTGACCCGCATCACCACCGCCGGCGCGCTGTACCTCGGGTTCATCGCGACGCTGCCGCTGCTGGTGGCCGGCTGGTACGGGCTCCAGTTCGTGTTCGGCGGCGCGGTGCTGCTGATCGCCGTCGGCGTGATGCTGAACACCCTCCAGCAGATCGAGAGCCAGCTGATGCAGCGCCACTACGAGGGCTTTTTGCGCTCCTGACCGACCCTGATCCGCCCCGCGCCGCCGGCGTGGCCGGGGCCCGCCCCTCCCCTGACCAACGAAGGAGCCCCCATGCGACTGGTCCTGCTGGGTCCGCCCGGCGCCGGCAAGGGCACCCAGGCCGAGTTGCTGGCCCAGCGCCACCACATCCCCCACATCGCCACCGGGGACATCTTCCGCGAGAACGTGAAGGGCGGCACCGCGCTGGGCGAGGAAGCCCGGACGTACATGGACCGCGGGGACCTGGTGCCCGATGACGTGGTGAACCGGATGGTGGCCGACCGCCTCGACCGCGACGACACCGCCACCGGCTTCCTGCTCGACGGCTACCCCCGGACCGTGGCCCAAGCCGAGGAGCTCGACCGCCTGCTGGGCGCGCGGGGGGTCGCCCTGGACGCGGTGCTGCGCTTCGTCATCGACGAGGACGAGCTCGTGCGGCGGATCGCGGCCCGGTCCGCCGACGAGGGCCGCTCCGACGACAGCGAGGAGGTGCACCGCAACCGGCTGGAGGTCTACCGGGAGCAGACCGCCCCGCTGGAGGAGTACTACGCTGCTCAGGGCCTGCTTCACGACATCGACGCGGTCGGCAGCGTCGAGGACGTCAACGCCCGCGCCGAAGCCGAGCTGGCTTCCTCCATCAAGTCGTGACGTGGACGTTGCCTCGGACTGCTGCTAGGGTAGATGATCGGCCCCGCGTCGGTGGGGCCTTCCCTGCTGTCCACTGCGATCCGTTGGCCAGCCATCGCGCAAGGCCTTCGAGCTTGCGTGACCGTGGCGCGCCCAGTGCGATGCCGACGCGGCGGCGACGCAGCGGACCGCTCGATACGGACACGAAGGAACGCCGATGAAGGTCCAGCCCTCTGTGAAGCGGATCTGCGAGCGGTGTCGCATCATCCGGCGGCACGGGCGGATCATGGTCATCTGCGCCAACCCCCGTCACAAGCAGCGGCAGGGCTAGCCACTTTTCCGCACGCGACCAGGAGCCCACGCCCATGGCACGCATCGCCGGTGTCGACCTCCCCCGCGAAAAGCCCGTCGGGATCGGGCTGACCAGGATCTTCGGCGTCGGCCACTCCCGCGCCGAGGAGACGCTCGCAGCCACCGGCATCGACCCTCGGCTGCGGGTCGCCCAGCTCGACGACAACCAGATCAAGGCCCTGCGCGACCACATCGACGCCCACTACGCCGTCGAGGGCGATCTTCGCCGCGAGGTGTCGCAGAACATCAAGCGCAAGGTGGAGATCGGCAGCTACCAGGGCATCCGCCACCGCCGCGCGCTGCCGGTCCGCGGCCAACGGACCCACACCAACGCGCGCACCCGCAAGGGCCGCAAGGCCACGGTGGGTGGCGCCGGCAAGAAGAAGATGCGCAAGCACTGACCTGATACGCACCGCGAGACGAGGACCTGTAGCGATGGCTCAGCGCAAGTCGACCGGTCGCCGTGGCGCGGCCCGCCGCAAGGAACGGCGGCAGGTAGCCCACGGCCAAGCCCACATCAAGAGCTCCTTCAACAACACGATCGTCACGATCACCGATCAGCAGGGCAACGTGCTGGCGTGGTCGTCGTCGGGCAGCGCCGGGTTCAAGGGCAGCCGGAAGTCGACCCCGTTCGCCGCTCAGCTGGCCGCTGAGCAGGCTGCTGGCGGGGCCCAGGAGCACGGCATGCGCAAGATCGACGTGTACGTGCGGGGTCCGGGCTCGGGCCGCGAGACGGCGATCCGCTCGCTGCAGGCCAACGGCCTGGAGGTTCAGGCCATCAAGGACGTGACCGCGATTCCGCACAACGGCTGCCGTCCGCCGAAGCGGCGCCGCGTCTAGCAGGCTCGCCGTCGGCGATCCCGAGAAGCCACACCGACGAGGACGACCAGATGGCTCGCTACATCGGCCCAGACTGCAAGTTGTGCCGCCGGGAGCGGCAGAAGCTCTATCTCAAGGGCACCCGCTGCGAGGGGCCCAAGTGCGCGATCGAGAAGCGCCCGTACCCGCCGGGAGAGCACGGCCGCGGGCGCATCCGCGAGAGCGAGTACCTGTTGCAGCTGCGCGAGAAGCAGAAGGCGCGCCGGATCTACGGCGTGCTCGAGAAGCAGTTCCGCAACTACTACCAGGAGGCCACCCGCCAGTCCGGGTTGACCGGGGAGAACCTGCTGGTGCTGCTCGAGCGCCGTCTCGACAACACCGTCTACCGCGGGGGCCTGGCCCGCTCGCGGGACGAGGCGCGCCAGCTGGTCCGCCATCGCCACGTGCTGGTGAACGGGCGGACCCTGAACATCCCCTCGTACCAAGTGGGCGTCGGCGACGTGGTCTCGATCAAGGACAAGAGCCGGGAGATCGTGCCGGTGCTCGGTGCGCTGGAGATCATCGGCACCAAGACGATCCCGCCGTGGCTGTCCACCGACCAGTCGAAGCTGCAGATCAGCGTCCTCGGTCTGCCGGAACGCGGCCAGATCGACGTGCCGGTGCAAGAGCAGCTGATCGTCGAGCTGTACTCGAAGTGATCGTCGCGGCCGGCCGGACGCCCGCCGGGGCGTCGCGTGCGGCCCGACGTGCAGAGCGCGCCTGAGGAGGCGGATCGAAGTGCTCACCGTTCAGCGCCCCACCATCCAGGAGGAGCCGCTCGTCACCGGCGAGCGCTCCCTGTTCACGATCGAGCCGCTCGAGCCGGGCTTTGGCTACACGCTCGGCAACAGCTTGCGGCGCACGCTGCTGTCGTCGATCCCCGGGGCGGCGGTCACCAGCGTGCGCATCGAGGGGGTCCTCCACGAGTTCAGCACGGTGCCCGGGGTCAAGGAGGATGTCACCGACATCATCCTCAACCTCAAAGAGCTCGTGCTGCGCTCCGAGAGCGACGAGCCGGTGGAGATCTTCCTCGGCGGTGAGGGGCCCGGCGAGATCACCGCCGACTTCATCACCGCTCCCTCCGAGGTGGAGATCCTCAACCGGGACCTGCACATCGCGACGCTCAACCGCAAGGGACGCGTCGAGATGTATCTCACCGTGCAGCGGGGCCGCGGCTACGTCTCCGCGGACCGCAACAACCGCGACGACAACCCGATCGGCGTCATCCCGATCGACTCGATCTACTCGCCGGTGCGCCGCGTCACCTATCGCGTCGAGCCCACCCGCGTGGAGCAGATGACCAACTACGACAAGCTGATCCTCGACGTGGAGACCGACACGTCGGTCTCGCCGAACGAGGCGCTGTCCAGCGCCGGTGAGACCCTGCGGGACCTCGTGGGGCTGTTCGCCGACCTCACCGAGTCCGGGCCCGGCGGCCTGGCCGTCGGCCCGGACAGCGGCTCGTCGGAGGTCACCTCGCCGGATCTGCTGCTGCCCATCGAGGAGATGAACCTGTCGGTGCGCAGCTACAACTGCCTCAAGCGCGAGGGCGTGCAGACCGTGGGCGAGCTGGTCCAAAAGAGCGAGCAGGACCTGCTGGACGTGCGCAACTTCGGGCAGAAGTCCATCGAAGAGGTCAAGCAGAAGCTGGCCGAGATGGGCCTCGCCCTCGCCGACCACGGCGCGGTGGAGCGCTGAGTCTAGGAGACGAACGACCATGCCCCAGCCCAAGAAGGGGCCGCGCTTCGGCGGTTCCCCGTCCCACCACAAGCACATCGTGGGCAACTTGGCCACCGAGCTGTTCCGGCACGGCCGGATCGAGACGACCTGGGCGAAGGCCAAGCGGGTGCAGCCCCTCGCCGACCGGATGGTGTCGTTCGCCAAGCGCGGTGATCTGCACGCCCGCCGCCAGGTCCACCAGGTGATCCGCGACCGCGACGTGGCCCACAAGCTCTTCGAAGACGTCGCTCCGGCGTTCGCTGGCCGCAACGGCGGCTACACCCGCGTGCTCAAGACCGGCTCCCGCAAAGGCGACGGGGCCATGCTCGCGCTGATCGAGCTGGTCGAAGCCACCGACGGCCAGGACGCCTCCACGGCGCTGACCGAGGCGCCGCGCCGCCGCTGGAGCCTGCGGCGCCGGCGCGGCACGGTGTCGCAGGGCGCCCGCGAGCGCGAAGAGGAGCTCGCCGCCGCCGAGGACCGCGGCGAGGACGCCCAGCCCGAGCCGGGACCGGAAGAGCCGGAGGAGCCGGAAGCCCCGGCCGGCGAGCCCGACCCCACCGGCCTCGACCCGGCCGCGGTCGAGCAGCGCTTGGCCGCGGCCGAGGAAGCCGAGGCCGACGAGACCTCGGATGACGCGGCCGAGGCCGACGACGCGCCGAATGAGGGCGGGGCTGGCGAGGCCGACAGCGCCGGCACGGCCGAGCCCGCCGACAAGGCCGACAGCGACTCCGACGACGAGAAGCCCTGAGGCCCGCACGCGTTCGCCTGGACCTCGCCTACGACGGAGGCCCGTTCCACGGCTTCGCCCGCCAGCCGGGCCTGCCCACCGTCCAAGGGCGCGTGGAGCAGGCGCTGAGCACGCTGTGTGGGCAGCCGGTCGAGACCGTCGGCGCCGGGCGCACCGACGCTGGGGTGCACGCCGAGCACCAGGTGGTCCACGCCGACGTGCCGGCGGACTGGCGCCTGCTGGGCGACGCCCGCGCCCGCGAGGCCCTCGACGCGCGGTGCGGCTCCGAGATCGCCGTGTGGCGCGTGCGGGCGGTGCCCCCCTCGTTCCACGCGCGCTTCTCCGCCACCCAGCGGTGCTATCGCTACCGCCTGTGCGACGCCCCGGCGCTGAGCCCGCTCGAGCGGCACATGGTCTGGCACGTCGGCCCGGCGCCCCTCGACGTGGCGGCGATGGAGGCCGGCGGCGCCCACCTGCTCGGCGAGCACGACTTCGCGTCGTTCTGCCGCCGCCGCGGCGACCAGCACCTGCAGCGCCGCATCGACCACCTGCGGGTCCGGCGCCGAGCCCGGGGGCGGGTCGACGTCGACGTCCACGGCCCGGCGTTCTGCCACCAGATGGTGCGCTCGGTCGTGGCGTGTGTGCTGCGCGTCGGCC
>CAYQMQ010000162.1:0-5213 GCA_964418395.1 uncultured Actinomycetota bacterium | reverse complement strand
CGCCGCAGGCATCCCACACCGCCCGGTCGAAGCGTCCGTCGCGGTCGCGCTGCCCCGCCTCGCCAGCGACAACGTCGGCGGCGAACTTGACCACCGTGTCGTAAAAGGACTCCTGTTCGGGCGACAGCGCGAAATCCACGTCGAACCACCTCGGCGGTGACGAAGCCAGTTGGAACGTTTTGACGATATCCGTTTCATTGACTCGGCGCCAGGGGCCGGCAGGCTGGCCCCCACGGCCCGGCCGCGCCCACTCAAGCTCAAGGAGCCACGGGCGCGTGCCGATCCCGACACGGGTGAGGCTGCTGGCCGCCATCGCCGCGTGAGCCAGCGTCCCCCCGCGTTGTTGCCGACGAAAGGCCCAGATCCGCCGTGGCTGTTCGATCGCGCCGTGCTGTTGTGACCGGGCTGGCCTCATCGCTGTTGCTCTTGGCGATCCCCGGCCCGGCTGTCGCAACCGGACCGGCCGAGGGCCTGGTCGACGAAGCGAAGGGCGTCGTCGACGACGCCACCGGGGCCGTGTCCGGTGGTGAGGCCGGCGGGTCCGATGGTGAGGCCGGCCGCGAGGACGCCGGCGGCCAGCCCGAAGGCGCCCCCGCGCCACAGGACAGTACAACGGATGGCGGCCGGGACGCCGAGCCGGAGGGGGCGCCCGACAACACCGTGGCTCCCAGCAGCCAGGCGGCCGGAGGCGCTGTCGGAGACGCCCCACCCGATCAGGGCTCGAGTTCGTCTGCTGCCGAGGCTCCGACGAGCGCGCTCGACGGGGTCGAGGACACGGTGGACAGGGCCACCGACGCCGTCGACCAGACCGTCGATCAGACCACCGATGCCGTCACCGACACCTCGGACGGACCCACCGGCGCGGACGGGACCACCGGCGCGGCCGATGACCCCGCGGACGGGACCAGCGGCACCGCCGAGCAGAGCACCGGCGCCACCGACACGACCAACGACCCGGTTGATGACACCACCGACGCGGTCGACCAGGCCACCGACCCCGTCGGCGACACCGCGGACGGGACCACCGGCGCCGTCGACCAGGCCACCGACGCCGCCAGCGGCGCCGCCGACAGCCTCACCCGGTCGACTCGCAAGGCCTTGAACGGCACCGTGGACGACACCACGCGTGCGGTGGACGGCATCCTCGAGGGCATCAGGGGCGGGTCCGGAAGCGAACCAGGGGAAGACAGCTCCGGCTCCGATGACAGCCGTGACGGGGGATCTCCCTCTGCGCCATCCCCACCGCGCGGCGACCGCGTTTCACCCCCCGGTGGGGACGCAGATCCCGGTGGCCCTGGAGACGGCGAGGCTACGGGCCCAAGCGACTCCGCCGGCGGCGCGACTGCAGCCAGTCCGGGCGGCGAGCTGCTCGCCGAGATCGGCCCGCAGGGCGACGGTGGGGCCGGCGCGGACGGCGGGGGGCCCACCGCGAATCTGTCCGATCTCGCCGGGGTGCCCGGGGAACAGGATGTAGGCGGGCCCCGACCGTTCGACGTGCCCGCGTACCTGCTGGTCACCGCCGTTGTGTTGATGGCTGGGGTCGCCGGGGGACACGCGGTGCGTGGCGGCCGGCGGCTCGGCCTCATCTGATCGGGCGGCGCCAAGGAGGGGCCCGGCCTCGGCAGGCGGGCCGGTAAGGCGGCCTCACCCTCCTCTGCGCAACAACAGGCGGATGACGGGCTGGTCGTGCTCATCGAGGGCCCGCTCCACGCTGATGAGCTGGTGGCCGGCCCGATCGGCCCATCGGGCGAAGGCCGCCGGCGCGCCGGGACCGCTGGCCAGCACCTCGACGACGTGGCCGGGCTCCAGATCGCTCAGCAGCGCCTTGACCTCCTCGACGCCGGCCTCATGGGAGTCGCCCCGCGCATCCACCCGGCCCACGGGCCTGGTGGTGGTCGTCGTCACGGTGGGGCGCACCCGCAAGCGTCCGGGTGCGCCGCCGACTTCGGCGATGGAGGCGGTCGCCCCGACGGCAGCCAACGCGCCCGACAACAGCCCGCGTTCCAGCGCCCGCGCCAGCCGCGGGCGGGTGGCCGCCAACACCCGGAAAACCCCGTCGACGCCGTCGACGTCCACCGCGCCGTCCTCCCGCCCGACCACCCGAGCCGACGGGATCGCGACCGCCAGGGCCTTGGCGACCTCCTCGACGGCGGTGCCGAAGTCGTCCGGGGGCTCACCGCGCGTGCCACCCACCAACCGCGCACCCTCGGCGGCGGCGATTTCATGGGCCCGGGCCAGCGGGTGCGGCGGTCCGCTCCGGGAGGTCGACGGGCGCTCGGCCAGCTCGGCCAGCAGCCGCACCAGCAGCGAGACGGTGGGATCGTCGGCGCGGGCGGGGGCGGCCGATTCTCCCGGGCCGGCCGGCGGCTCGGCCGCCTCGTAGGTCTTGGCGGGTCGGCCTCCGCCAGGGTGTTTGCGCTGGTCGACGGTGGCCAGCCCCAGCTCGGCGAGCTTTTCGAGGTGGGCGCGGGCGACGTTCGGGTGGAGGGTGAACTCGTCGGCCACGTCCGCGACCGTGCGCGGTTCACCGAGCTCGCACAGCCACTGGTAGATCGACGCGCGCGTGCCGGTGCCGAGTGCGCGGGCCGTACGCGGGTCCAACATCGCTCCTCGCCGTCGCGGTCTCCCTGGCCGGCTCAGCCGGTCAGCTCAGCCGGTCAACCGGGCGGTCCGAGCCTGGGAACCTCGAGCCGGGACTCCCAAGCAGATCATTCGCCGCCGAGGCGACGCACGTCGCCGCTGAGGCGCGCAGCCCCTTCCCGCAACTCGACGCGGGTCACCCGAGGGTCGCCGGGAAGCGACGGCAGATCGAACCGCAGCGGCTCCACCTCCCTGTCGTCGGCGGCCTCGCCGACCGGCCGCAGCACCACCGCCCCGTCCTCGATGCCGGCTACGGCAACGACCTCTCCCGACGGGGTGTCCAACAGCGCCTGTCCGTCGCGCAGGCGCACCGCCACGCCGGTGAGCTGGCGGATCGCCTCTTCCTCCATCTCGGCGTCCACCCGGCCATGGTCGGCGCGCAGCACCACGTTCTGTGGCTCGCCCACCCCGAAGGCGAGCGCGGCGCCGCCCTCGATGCGCACGTCGCGCAGCTCCACCGAGACCCGGCGTAGGCTCACCTCGCCGGCGGGCACGTCCCGCAGGGTGACTCGCACCTCGGGCACGGTGCCGGCCAGCAGCCACAGCGTCACCGGCCACGTCCCGAAGCCGACCTCGGCTTCGCCCCCGAGCTCGGCGGCGAGCCGTTCTCCGGCGCCGCGCTCGGCTCGGTCGGTGAGCACGGCGTCGACCGTCACGCCGCCGCCGATCAACACCAACAACGTGACCAAGAACGCGGTCAGCGTCCGCATCAGGCTACTCCGGTGCGCACCACGAGGTAGACAAGGGGGGCCGCCAACAACAGCGTGCCGCTGGCGGCCAGCGGGCCGCCCACGCCCAGCACCGGCGGCGATCGCTGCAGCGTGGGCAGCCCCTTCGGCCACAGGGCAGCGCCCGCCCGCCCCGCCACCCACACGACCGCCGCCACGACGACGACGCCCACCGGCGACACCACCTCGCTCAGCGCGGTCGCGACGCCCGCGGCGGCGAAGACGGTGCCGGCCAGCGCCGCGAGGGCGGCGGTCCGGGCGATCGTCGGCCCTTCCCGCCCACGTCGGGTCAGCACGGCGCGCGCAGCCCGGTCCGGGACGTCGCCGGCGGCCATCAGCAGCACGATCACCACCAGCCACACGGCGCCGTCGGGCACGGACACCAGCAGCACCAGGCTGACGCCGCCGAGACCCGCCAGCGCCGCCAGCGCCATAGTGGAGCCCAGACCGAGCGTCGCGTGGTGGCGACGGCCGGCCAGCAGCAACAGCAGGGCGGCCAGCACCAGCGCGGCCGCATACCACGAACCGATGCTCGCCCAGGTGGCCCCCGGGTTGCCTGTCGCGCCGATCGGCAGCGCCACCACCGGCAACACGGCGGCGGGCAGCACCGGTCGGGCGCCGAGCAGGCCGAACAGCCGCGCGCCGTCGATCACCGCCGCCAGGCCCACCAGCACCGCGACGACCGCCACGACCGTGGCACCGCCAGCGACGGCGGCGAGCACGACCGCGGCCAGCACCACTGTGGCCACAAGCGCTCCCATCGGGATGGGAGTCTAGGGGGTGGGTGACTCGGGCCACACGCCCTCGGCTCGGCACCGGCGCAACGCCGCGGCCAAGCGCTGCACGAACTCGGAGCTCAGCCCGTCCTCGGCGTGGCCGAATCCCGCCGGCTCCAGCCACACCACCGCCTCCGGCCCGGCGGCGGCTCGCAGCCGCTCGGCGTGGTCGGCAGGGAAGAAGTGGTCGTCCACGCCGTGGACCAGCAGCAGCGGGATGCCCACCATCTGCTCGGCGAGCGTCACGGCGGCCGCCGGGTCGGCCCAGCCCCGGGCCACCCGCACGCGGAAGGCGCGCTCGACCAGCACCCGCCAGGTGGTGGAGGTCACCGTGGTCGACAGCGCCCGCACCGGCGGCGACCCGTTCGACACGAACTCGGCGGGGGCGCTGATCGCACACACCGCGTCGAACGTCGCCGCCCCGTGGCTGGCGGCACAGCGCAGAGCCGCCGTCGCCCCCATGGAAGTTCCCACCGCCGCCACCCACGAGTGGCCGCGGGCGCGCAGCCAGGCGGCGCCCGCCCGCAGATCGAGCATCTCGCGGTCCCCGAAGGTGCTGCGGCCACGGGACTCGCCATGGCCGCGCAGGTCGACGGTCAACACCGCCTGGTCGGCGGCCAACGCCTCGGCGAGGCGCACGTAGGCGGCCTTGCGCCGGTGCGCGCCGAAGCCGTGGGCCACGACCACCGCCGGGTCGCGCTCGCCGGCCAGCAGCGACGCCGCCAGCCCCACCCCGTCGCGCGTGGTGAACCCGACGTCCTCGACCGGGGCGGAGAAGCCGGGGCCGAGACGCCACACGTCCAGCAGCCGGTCCAGCCGATTCCCGCTCATCGCCGTGCCATCGCTACGGTTGGCGTGACCGATCCGCCCGGAGCTGGAGTCTGCCGGTGCGTCTGCTGATGGTGTCGGAATCCGCCGAGCGGAGCAAGACCCTGCTGCCGTCGCTGGAGTTTCTCGACCACGAGCTGACCACCGCGGCGTTGTCGCCGGAGGTGGTGGCTCATCTCGACGGCGTCGACGTGGCCCTGGTCGACGCCACCGCCGACGTGCCCGGCGCCGCCACCGCCTG
>CAYQMQ010000161.1:0-5225 GCA_964418395.1 uncultured Actinomycetota bacterium | reverse complement strand
CGCAGGTCCTCGACGCCCTTCTCGGCCTGCATGGAGCGGCGGCGGCCCTCGAAGCCGAAGGGCTTGGTGACCACCCCGATCGTGAGCGCGCCGAGGCTCTTGGCGATCTCGGCGACCACGGGCGCGCCCCCGGTGCCGGTTCCGCCCCCCTCGCCGCAGGTCACGAACACCATGTCCGCGCCCTTGAGGACCTCTTCGATCTCGTCGCGGTGCTCCTCGCAGGCCTTCGAGCCGATCTCTGGCTCGCTGCCCGCTCCGAGGCCGCGTGTCAGCTCACGGCCGATGTCGAGCTTGACGTCGGCATCGGACATCAACAGCGCCTGAGCGTCGGTGTTGATGGCGATGAACTCCACGCCCTTCAGGCCGTGTTCGATCATGCGGTTGATGGCGTTGACACCGCCGCCGCCGATGCCGACCACCTTGATGACCGCCAAGTAATTCTGTGGTGCCGCCACGGGTGCACTCCTTGTGCCGCCGGCAATTCCCGGCTCGGCGCGGGTCCGGGCCACTTGCCCGCACGCCCGCGCCCAGCGCCAACCCTCACCCTCTACTTGAGGATGAGGGTTATGTAAACCTGCGCAGTATGTCAGCACCTTACGTGCCACTTGACGGTGGGTCAACCAAGCGACCCGGCCGATCAGCCAGGGTCGTCCTCGGCCCGCCGCACCGTGGGGTTCTCCGGTACCCGGACGTCGATCCTGGCGATGCCGGCGAGGCTCTCGCCTTCCCGGGCCGCCAGGTCGTCCAGCACCAAGCGCAGCGCGTCGAGCTTGGCTTCCAAGCGGTCGGCTGAGCCGAGACGGGCGGTGGGGCCGGTGTCCAGGTGCAGCGCCAACGCCTGCGGGCGGGAGGCGTTGACGGCGTGGACCGCCGGCGCGAGGTCGTCCGGCAAGCCGGCGACCACTCGGACGGCCTCCCGCAACGTATCGTCGCGCAGGGGCTCGCCCGGCGGAGCGACCGCGGCGTTGCCGCCGCGCACCGTCACCAGATCCTCGCCGCCCTCGGCCCCGGTGGTGACGACCACGCCGTCGGCATCGACCTGCCAGCTCCCGCCCCGCGCCTCGATCAGCGCGACGGGCTCGCGCGGCTCGACCCGGGCGAGCAACGTGCCCGGCGGCCGTCGGTGCAGCGAGACGTCGCGCACCCACGGCAGCGCGAGCACCTCAGCGCGCCGGGCCCGCCGGTCGACGGCCACCAGCGGGGTGCCCACCGCGCCGCGGAGCCGGTCGTGGATCTGCTCGGCGTGCTCTCCGTCCGCCCCTCGCACCTCGACGTGGGCGACCTCGAACATCGGCGAGCGCGCCACGAGCACCGCGGCCACCACAAGGACCGCCAGCCCGGCGGTGGTTCCCACCAGACGGCGGCGTCGGCGGCGGCGGGCCGCCGCCACCGCGTGCCGGCGTTCCCGCAGGCGCGCGTGCATCCGCGGGGGCCGGCGCGCGGTGGTCATCGCGCGACCTCTCGGGAGCCGGTGGCGAGCTCGTCCGGTTCGGCGAAGCCCGCCAGCACCACCTCAGGGCGCAGCGTCACCCCGTGGGCCTCGGCCACACGACGCTGGACCTCGCGGAGCACGCGGTGGACGTCCCCGGCGCGCGCGCCCTGCTCGACGACGATGAAGTTCGCGTGACGCTCGCTGACCCGCGCGCCGCCCACGCGGTAGCCCTTCAGGGCGGCCGTGTCGATGAGCCGGCCGGCGCTGTCGCCCGGGGGGTTGGCGAAGACGCTGCCGCAGGACGGCTCGCTCAAGGGCTGATGGGCGCGCCGCCAGCGCCGCATCTCGTTCATGTCGGCCGCCAGGGTCGCCGCCGCGGCGGGCTGCAAGGCCAGGCGGGCCCGCACCACCACCGCGTCGGTGGGCAGGGCGCTGTAGCGGTAGCCGAGCTCGAGAGCGGCGGCGTCCACCCGCTCGCGTTGCCCGTTGTGGGCCAGGCGCACGACCTCCACCCAGTCGAGCACGTCGGACAGCTGGCCGCCGTGGGCTCCGGCGTTCATGCGCACCGCGCCGCCCAGCGTGCCGGGGATGGCCACGCCGAACGCCACACCGGCCAGCCCTTCCTGCTCGGCGCGGACCGCCAGGGCCGGCATCGGCTCGGCGCCGCCCACGATCAGCCCGTCGCCGTCGCGCGCGATGCCGCGGAACGCCGCGGCCAGCGTCACCACCACCCCTGGCCAGCCGTCGTCGGCCACCAACAGGTTGCTGCCGCGGCCGAGGATCAGCCAGGGCCGATCCGCCTCGGCGCACACGCGGGCGATCCCGACGAGATCCTCGACGGCTGCCGCGCGGACCAGCGCCACCGCCGGCCCGCCCACGCGCAGGGTCGTGTGGGACGCCATCGGCTCGCCCGGGCACACCTCGCCGCTGACCGCGTCGCGCAGCGCCGCGACCACGTCGTCGTCGGCACGGGGCTCACCCACGGGGCTGCTCCAGTCGCTGCAGGATCTGGCCGCCGACCTCGGTGATGTCGCCGGCGCCGAGCGTGAGCACGAGGTCGCCGTCGGCGGCGAGGGCGGCGACGGCGTCGGGCAGGCTCGCGACCCCGCCGACGTACTCGGCGTCGGCTCCGGCGGCCCGCGCCGCGTCCGCGATGAGCTCACCGGTGACGCCGGGCACGGGATCCTCCCGCGCGGCGTACACGTCGGTGACGAGCACGACGTCGGCGTCGGCCAGGGCGGCGCCGAAGTCGTCGGCCAGCGCCGCGGTGCGGCTGTACAAGTGCGGCTGGAACACCGCCACCAGGCGGCCGACGGGGTGCGCTTGGCGGGCAGCGGCCAGCACCGCCCGCACCTCTGTGGGATGGTGGGCGTAGTCGTCCACGACCGTGACCCCGCGCCGCTCCCCCATGCGCTGGAACCGGCGCTGCGTGCCGGCGAAGCCGGCGAGGCCAGCGCGCACGGCGTCCAGATCGAGGTCGAGCTCGCGGGCCACGGCCACCACCGCCAGCGCGTTGGCCACGTTGTGCGCGCCCGGCAGCTGGATCTGCCAGCGGCCGAGGTCGGCTCGACCGGCCGTCACCCGGAAGCTGGTGGCCTGACGTCCGAACTCGAGGTCGTGGGCGGTCACGTCCGCGTCGTCAGCGGTGAGGCCGAAGGTGACCACCGGCGGCCGGGCGGTGGCCGCAAGCCGGCGACTTCCGGCGTCGTCGGCCCCGCACACAGCCGTCCCTCCGGGGGTCCGGTGATCGAGGAACGTCGCGAACGCGCCGGCCAGCTCGCTCTCGGAGGTCCAGTGGTCGTGGTGGTCGAGCTCCACGTTGGTGACCACCGCGACATCCGGCCGGTAAGCCAAAAACGAGCCGTCGGACTCGTCGGCCTCGGCCACGAACACCTCACCGGTGCCGTGGTGGGCGCTCGTGCCGGCGTCGTTGAGGGTGCCCCCGATCGCGAACGAGGGGTCCGAGCCGGCCTGCTGCAGCGCGACGGTCAGCATCGCGGTGGTCGTGGTCTTGCCGTGTGTGCCGGACACGAGCACGCCCCGACGGCCGGTGAGCAGCGCCGCCAAGAGCTCGGCGCGGCGCCACACCGGGATCCCCGCAGCCTTCGCGGTGGTGACCTCGGGGTTGTCGGCGCGGACCGCGGTGGAGACGACGACCACCTCGACCCCGGCCGGCAGCTGCGCGCGATGACCCACGGCGACATCCGCGCCGAGCGCCCGCAGGGCGTCCACCTGCCGGCTGGCGCGCAGGTCGCTGCCGGTGACGGGATGCCCCCGCTCCAGCAGCACCGTGCCCAGTGCGCTCATGCCGGCCCCGCCGGCGCCCACCAGGTGCACGTGGGTGCCGGGAGCGAGCACCGGCGCGTCGACGGCGTCACCCATCTGGTGGCTCCTCTCCCGCGGCCACGGCCAGCACGATCGCGGCCACGGCATCGGCGGCGTCCGGCCGGCCCAGCGAGCGGGCCGCCCGCCCCATGCGCTCGCGCACCGGCGTGTCGGCCAGCAGCGGCTCGGCCTCGGCGACCAGCCGCTCGCCGTCGAGCTCGCCGTCGGCCACCACCACGGCCGCGCCGGCGTCCGCGAGAGCCACGGCGTTGGCGGTCTGTTCGTCGGCCACGGCGTGAGGGTAGGGCACGAGCACGGCCGGTACGCCGGCCAGGGTCAACTCGGCCACGGTGGACGCTCCCGCGCGGCACAGGGCCACGTCACAGGCGGCGTACGCGTCGGCCATGTCGTCCACGAACGGCCGGCACACCACCCGCATGCCGCGTTGGTCCAGCGCCTGCCAGGCGCCCGTGACCCGCTCGTGGTCGCGCGTGCCGGCAGCGTGCAGCACCTGCAACCGCTCGGGATGGGCCCATCGCGCGGTGGCGGCCAGCACCGCGTCGTTGAGCCGGCGCGCCCCGAGACTGCCGCCGAACACCAACAGCGTGGGCCGGTCGGGATCGAGCCCGAGGCGAGCCGCGGCCGCAGCCCGGTCCGGCAACCGGTCGGCGGCCAAGTCGGCGCGCACCGGATTGCCGGTCATCCGCACCCGCTCGGGCCGGGGGAAGCGCCCGGCGATCCCCGGCACGCTGACCGCCACCGCCGCCGCCCAGCGCGCCGCGATGCGGTTGGCCAGCCCCGGCACCGCGTTCTGCTCGTGGATGACCAGCGGCGTGCCCGTCAGGCGGGCGGCCGCGGCCAGCGGTCCCGCGGTGTAGCCACCGAACGTCACCGCGGCCGCGATGTCCTCGCGGCGCACCACCCGGCTCAACCGGAAGCCGGCGCGCGCGACGGTGGCGGCGGCGCGGAGGGCGCCGAGGCGCCGGCCACGCAGCGGGCGCGCCGGCACGGTGCGCAGCGGGAAGCCCGCGGCCGGGACGAGCCGCTGCTCCAGCCCGTGGGCGGTGCCCACGAAGCGCACGTCAGCGCCGGCGCGCGCCAGGGCCGCCGCGGTGGCAAGCGCCGGGTTGACGTGCCCGGCGGTACCGCCGCCGGTGACCAGGATGCGGTGGCGGTCCCCGGACTCGGGCGAGCCGGAGGTGGAGCTCGGTTCGCTCATGGCGCCCCCGAGGAGTGATGGGTGTCCGCGCGGGAGCCGGTCGCAGCGGGCGGCGGGCGCCCGGTGCGGGCGACGCCGACCAGCAGCCCCATCGCCACCAGCGTCACGACCAGCGAGGTGCCGCCGAAGCTCACCAGCGGCAGCGTCACCCCGGTCACGGGCAAGGCCCCGACGACCGAGCCCATGTTCATCGTCGCCTGGGCGGCCAGCCACAGCACCAGGCCGCTGGCCAGCAACCGGCCGAACGGG
>CAYQMQ010000160.1:0-5232 GCA_964418395.1 uncultured Actinomycetota bacterium | reverse complement strand
GGGAAGTTGACCGCCGCCCCGTCCATGTCCCACGTCTGCGTGTGCTCGATCGGCTGCGGGCCCAACGGGACGCCCTTGTGGACTCCGATGAGGTTGACGCCCAGCTGCTGGGCCTTCTCGAACACCGGGAAGGCGATCTGCGGATCGTCCATGCGCCACTCCAGCGGCGCGCCGTAGTCGTAGCGGGTGTTGTAGAACTTGAACGCTTTGGCGCCAAACTCCTTGACCTGCCGTTCCATCAGGTCCAACGCCCGACGACCTTCCATCGGGTTGACCGCGCCCCAGAACACGGTGCGGTCGGGGTCGAGCTGGGCCAGCCGCGCGCAATCCTCCCAGGGCGACAGGCCGTCGACGAACAGGTCGGTCAACGGCAGCGGCTGGGCGATCAGCATGTCGGTGTCCGACTCGTCGTACACCATGCGGTGGATCTCCTCGGGCGTCCACTGGCGCATGTATTCCTCGGGGCTGAGCACCCGCTGATCGTCGGGCGTCAGCACCGAGTGGAAGGCATACAGGTGGTCGATGAACGCCTCGCCACCGGAGCCGAACGCGTTCTTCTTGTCGAAGTTGAACACGTGGGCCACGCAGTCGAACACGAACGCATCGCCGATCATCACCGCTCCTTGTCATCGTCCGAGTCGGTCCGGAGGGTCGAGGGTCGGGCCGCCGGCGGCGCCGACGTCCGCGCGGCCCGGTCGTACGCGCCGCGGTCGGCGACCTCGCTGGGTGGGGGGAGAAACCGGAGCTTGCGGCGGGCATCGGCCGAAAGCCGGTCGGCGGTCCAGGCGGTGTCCCACACGAGCTCGACCCGGGCGCCGTGAATGTCGGGCAGCGATTCCACGGCTCGGCGGACCTCCTCGATCAGGTCCACCGCGAAGGGACACCAGCCGCTGGTGAGCACCAGCTGGATGCGCGCGGCGTCGTCGTCGATCGCGATGCCCTCGAGCAATCCCATGTCCACCACCGAGATGCCCCGCTCCCGACAGCACGGGTCGGCCACACCCCGCAACGCCTCGACCACCCGGTCGGCGAGGCCGGTGCCGTCGTCGGACCGCAACGCCTCGACCGGCTCGTGCGGATCCTGCGCGCCCTGGCCCGAGCTCATGGCCACCTCCCGACTGCCGGCGTGAGGGTCAGCGTGGCCAGCATCGGCGGGTGGGCACAAGGGCCGAGATTTCATATGCTGAAGCCGCCTTTGCCGAACGGCTCGGGGAGGTCGGGGAGGCCGTGCACGACGAGGCTCCGGGCGATCTGGTCCGCAGCGTCTCCCGGGCGCTGCGGATCCTCGAGGAGGTGGGCGCTCACCCGGACGGGATCAGCGCCAAACGCGTCGCCCGCCGGTGCGGCCTGCACGTGTCGACCACCTACCATTTGCTGCGCACGCTGGCGTGGGAGGGTTATCTCGAACGCCTCCCCTCAGGCGATTACGCGCTCGGGCTCGCAGTGGCCGACCGCTTCCGCGACCTCGCCGTGGCGCTCGCTCAGCCACCGCGCGTGCGCGACGCCCTCACCGACCTCGCCGCTCAACTCGGCCTGTCGGTGTACCTCGCCCGGTTCGTGGACGAGCGGGTGGCGATCGTCGAGGTTGTCGAAGCGCCGGGCTCGCCGCACCTGGAGGATCTCGTGGTCGGCTTCGACGAAGCGGCTCATGCCACGGCGCTCGGCAAGGCGCTGCTGTCCACCCTCCGCCCCGGCGACCGCGCCGCCTACCTCGACGAGCAGGGCATGCCGGCCTACACCCCGGCCACGATCAGGGACCGCGAGACGCTCGATCACGATCTCGTGGCGGGAGCCAGGCGCGGATGGTTCGCCGAGCACGAGCAATACCGCCGCGACGTGGGCTGCCTGGCCGTGGTCGCGGCCCCCGGGGCCGACCGAGCGAGGACGCAGGCGATCGCGGTCAGCGGGCGCCCGCCGCGGCTGCTGCGCAACCGCCGCGAGGTCGTCGCCGGCCTGGAGGAGACCGCGTCGCTGCTCGGCTGACGCGCACGACGCGCCGCAGCCTCGCCCAGCGAGACGAGCGCGGCGGTCGCGCCCGAGGGCGGCCGCGTCACGGCAACAGCGGGCGGGGCCGGCTCCACAACGTGAAGCGGGTCACCGGCAAGAAGCCGAAGTGGCGTTCCGCAACCGGGCGGCTCAGCTCGCTGAACAGCGCCGCCAGCGGCACATCGGGGGCGGCCGCGATGCGGTGGCGGGCCATGGCCCGGTAGTGGCCGCGCCCGCGGGCCTGTGGCAGCGTCGCGGCGAGGAAGAAGTGGCCCAGCCCGTGCTCGGCGAACAACGCGCCGATGCACACCGGCTCGTCGGCGTCGTAGCCGACCCACAACCTCAGGCGGCCGTCGGCGAGGACGCGCTCGTCGAGCAGCGAGCCGGGCTGGTAGGGCTGCAGCTCGGCGAAGGGGAACCCCTCGACCGCCACCCGGCACCAGGCCTCGACCTGCTGGGGGCCGGCCGCCTCGGCGATGCGTAGGTCCGGCGGTGTGGCGGCGTCCGGCGGGCCGGACGGCGGGCGGACCAGCAGCGGCGGGTGGCCTTCGAGGTGCCAGCCCCGCCGCCGCAGGTCCGGAGTGGGCCACGCGCTGATCAGCGTCACCGTCCCGGTGCCCTCGGCGTCGTAGAACGCCTCGAGCGCATCCAGCGGCTCTTCGCCCCGGTCGCCGTCGAGCGGCTGCAGCAACACCGCGGCGTTGAGCACGAACCCGGAGGGCCGCCCCGCGTCAGCGGCGACGACGTCGTCTCGGCGCAGCACCCGCCCGCCGAGGGCCTGCGCCGGCACGGCGTTGGACGCAGCCGCGTTGAGCAAATAGCGGCGCACCAGCGTGTCCCCGGCAGGGGCGTCGGGCTCCCAGCCGGCGCGCAGGCCGGGCTCGGTGTGCACCGTCACCGCCGCTCACCCCGCCAGGCGGTAGAACCGCCAGAAGTCGTTGTCGACGTCGAGCACGTCGACGTGGGTGAAGCCGGCCTGGTGGGCGTAGTCGCGCAGCGTGTCGGGCCGCAGCACGGTGCCGGTGGCCGCCGACGGCGTCTGCGTGCGGCCGGCCGGCAGGCAGTGCAGCACGCTGAAGCCGTAGAACAGCCGGTCGAGGTCGCCGCCGGGGGCGGTGAACGTCTCGGCGGCGCGCTCGTCGCCGATGAGCACCACGCCGTCGGCGGTGAGGCGCTCGCGGATGGCGGCCAGCGCGGCGACCGGCTGGGCCATGTCGTGCAGCGCCTCGAAGATCAGCGCCACGTCGTAGGGCCCGCCCACCCCCGGCTCGGCGGCGTCGGCGACGCGGAAGGTCACGCGGTCGGCCACGCCGGCGTCGGCGGCGGTGGCTCGCGCCCGTTCGACCGAGGCGGGGTCCATGTCGAGCCCGTCGACGCGCGCCTTGGGAAAGCCGCGGGCCAGGCACACCGACGACCAGCCGCTGCCGCAGGCCACGTCCAGCACGCGCGCCGGCGGGTCGGCGCTCAGCCGCTCGGCCAAGCCCGGCACGGCGGGAACCCACACGTCGGCGAGCTCGTGGGTGAACATGGGGCGGTTCATGCCGACGATGTGGTCGCGGAGGTCGTCGCCGTAGGCGGAGAAGTCCACGCCCGCGCCGGTGCGGTAGGCCTCGCGCAGCTCGGGAAGGACGGAGGCGACGCTTGCCAGCGCCAGCGACATCGGCGCGGCGTGGAACGGGCTGGTGGCGTCCAGCAGCACCTCGGCCTGCGCCGGGGTGAGCGAGTAGTGGCGCGCGTCGGGCGCGGCGGCGGGGTCATCGACGGTGATGATGCCGGCCACCGCCTGGTGCTCGAGCCACTCGCGGGCATAGCGCGCGTCCACCCCGGCGCGGCGGGCGAGCTCGGCGGGGGTGGCCCGCCCCTCGTCAAGGGCGGCGTACAGGCCCAGGCGCAGCCCGAGCCACACCGACAGCAACTCGAAGCCGGCGCTCGTGGCGCCGACGAGCTGTTCGGCCAGGGCCTCGCGGGGGTCGGCGGTGGCGATCGTGTCCTGCAGCGGGGTTTCGGTGGCCATCTGGGGTCCTCCGGCTCGGTTCTGGCTCGGTGCTCCGACTTGCGCGACGAAGCGTGCACCGTCCCGCGTGCGCCCCGGTTGCACCTGACGTGCGCCGGGGATGGGAGGAGTATGGTCAGCGGTGACGGCTGGCCGGGAGGGCATGAGGTGGAGTTGTGCGTGCTCGGCCCTCTGGCGCTGCGGTGGGGCGGCGAGGCCCGGGTTCTCGGCAGCGCCAAGCAGCGCGTGCTGTTGGGGGCGCTGTTGGTGGAGCCGGGCCGGGTCGTGACCACCGACCGGCTGATCGACCTGCTGTGGGGCGAGAGGCCGCCGCCGTCGGCACGCAACAGCCTGCAGACCTACGTCGCCCGGCTGCGGGCCGAGCTGGCCCGGTTCCACGCAGGCCAGTGCCTGACCACCCGGGGGCCGGGTTACGCCCTGGACATCGAACCCGACCAGCTGGACGCGGCCCGCTTCGAGGGCCTGCTCGCCCGAGCGCGGGCGAGCTCCGATCCGGCCGAGGCGGTGACGCGGCTCGACGAGGCGTTGGCGCTGTGGCGCGGGCCGGCCTTCGCCGAGCTGGCCGACCACGAGTTCGCCCGCGGAGCGGCCCTGCGGCTGGAAGAGCTGCGGCTGGCGGCCCTGCACGCGCGGGTTGACGCCAGGCTGGAGCTGGGCCAGCTCCCCGAGGCGATCGCCGACCTCGAAGACGCCGTGACCGCCCAGCCGCTGCGGGAGCACCCCCACGAGCAGCTGGTGCGCGCGCTGGCGGCCTCGGGGCGCACCGCCGAAGCGCTGGACGTGGTCCGCGAGTTCCGGCACCGGCTGGCCGACGAGGTCGGCCTCGATCCCTCGCCCCGGCTGGCGGCGTTGGAGCGTGCCGTCCTGCAGCAGGCGCCCGGGCTGGTGCCCGCGGCTGACCCGGCAGCGGCTGAACCGGCAGCGGTCCCGACAGCGTCCGACGGACCAGCGCGAGCGGCTGACGGGCCAGCCAGTCGGTCGCCCGCCAAAGACCGCTTGCCGGACAGCGCCACCTCGCTCGTGGGCCGTGACGACGACCTGGACCGCCTCGAGCACACCTCGAGGCAGTCGCGGCTTGTGACCGTCACCGGTCCCGGCGGCGTGGGCAAGACCCGTCTTGCGCTCGAAGCCGCTCGGAGACGCAGCGCGGGTGAAGCCATCGACAGCCGGCTGTGTGAGCTCGGGCCGGTCGATGACCGCGCGGCGGTCGCTCACGCGGTGGCGACCGCGGC
>CAYQMQ010000159.1:0-5287 GCA_964418395.1 uncultured Actinomycetota bacterium | reverse complement strand
TCGGCGGTGAGCAGCTCCATGCGGCCTAGTTCGATCTCGGTGCCGTCGGGCTGTCACCGAGGGTAGCCGCTGGCCGGCCGGCGACGGCGGATGCCACCACGGCCCCCCGGACCGCGGCGGCGACTTCCCGGGGAGCGTCCCGCGGCGGCAGGTGACCGACCCCCGCCAACACCTCAAGGGTGGCGTGCGGCAGGGCGGCGGCCATCGCCTGACCGTGAGCCAGCGGAATGAGCGGATCGCGATCGCCCCACACGATCGTGACCGGACAGCGCACCTGCGGCAGGCGCCTCAACAGCCGTGGGTTGGCCAGCGCCGGGTGCCAGCCACATCCCACGGCCGCCGCCAGCGACTGCACGAACGGCCCGGCGACCGCTGCCGCCTGCGCCGGCGGGTACCGGCTGAGGTCGCGCTCCTCGACGGGCAGCGCCGCGGTCGTCGCCGCGATCAGGTGCGGGGCGTCGTCGGCGGCGTGACCCTCGACGAACAGCCCCATCACGTAATCCTCGGGCACGTGCAAGCCGGCGGTGTCGCACAGCACGAGCGCGCCCACCCGCCCGGGCGCGGCCAGCGCCGCCTCCAGCGCGAACCAGCCGCCGAGGCTGGTGCCGACCACCGTCGCCGACGGCCAGCCGAGCTCGGCCATCAAGGCGGTGACCATCGCCCCCATCGACGCCGGCGTCGCGTCCCGTTCGGGCCGCTGGGAGGGGCCGTAGCCGGGTAGCCACGGCACCACCACCTCGTGGTCGGCGGCGAGGTCGTCCAGTGCCGGCGCGTCCAGCGTCTCGGCGCCCGCATCGTGCAGATACAACACGGGTGGGCCGGCCCCGGCACGCCGCCACGCCAGCGACCGGCCGGCGACCAGTCCGTGCTCGGTGCGCCAGCTCATGGCCGCAGCCTATGCCACCGGGCGGTCGGGGGTCGCACGGGGGGTGGTGGGCCCTGGGCCGCCGACGCCGGCTCAGCCCGCGACCGCGGGGGCCGGCCCGTCGCCGTTTAGAGTGGCGCGCCATGAGCGCCCCTGCTGCCGCCGCTTCGCCCTCCCCGGCTCTCGTGGCGGTGCATGCCCACCCCGACGACGAGGCGATCAGCACCGGCGGGTTGATCGCCGAGGCCGTCGAGCGCGGCTGGGAGGCCACCGTGGTCACCTGCACCGGCGGTGAACGCGGTGAGATCGCCGAGGGATGCACCGGGGCAGCCGGCCGCCTGGCCCAGATCCGCCGCGGCGAGCTGGCCGCGTCGCTGGCGCTGCTCGGAGCGCAGCCGCCGGTGTGGCTGGGCTACCGCGACTCCGGCATGCGCGGCGACCCCGGCAACGACGACCCCGCCAGCTTCTGGCGGGCCCCGTTCGACGAGGCGCTGGGCCGCCTCGTCGCCGTGCTGCGCGCTCGCCGGCCGGCGCTGGTGGCCACCTACGACGCCTACGGCCTCTACGGCCACCCCGACCACCTGCAGGCCCACCGGATCACGCTGTGCGCGGTCGAGGCGGCCGCCCAGCCGCTGCTGTACCCGGAAGCGGGCCCGGCGTGGAGCGTGGCCGCGCTCGACCTGGCCACCATCGCCCGCTCGGCGATCGCCGCCGGCAACGCCACGCTCGCCGAGCACGGCATCGCCAGCCCCTTCGGCACCGAGACCGACCCGGAACGCCTCGCGGTCGGCACCCCGGACGCCGACGTCGACCTGAGCGTCGACGTGCGCGGCCACTTGGTGACCAAGCGCGCGGCCCTTGCCGCCCACCGCACACAGGTGGCGGCCGACTCGCTGTTTCTCAACGTGCCCGACGACATCGCCGAAGCCGTGTTCGGCACCGAGTGGTACGTCCGGGCCCGCGGCCCGGTGATCGATGCCCACGATCCCCTCGCCGGCTTGGCCGCTCGGGTCGCACAGCGGTAGGGCCCTGCCGGCCAGAGCTGGTCACGTGCCCAGCAGCCGATCACCGAAGTCGCCCAGGCCGGGGATGATGAACCCGCGCTCGTCGAGGCCGTCGTCGACCGCGGCCACGACCACTTGAGCGTGGGGGTGTTCCTCGTGGAGCCGCCGCACGCCGTCCGGGGCGGCGACGACGCTGACGACCACCACCGCCGCGGCCTCGGCACAGCAGGCCACCGCGTGCGCGG
Organism: uncultured Actinomycetota bacterium; assembly: GCA_964418395.1. Taxonomy (GTDB): domain Bacteria; phylum Actinomycetota; class Nitriliruptoria; order Euzebyales; family Egibacteraceae; genus QS-5-72-10. Next base: position 3,173 of record CAYQMQ010000159.1, on the reverse strand, counting down.
CGGAGCCGCCGGTGGCGAGCATCGGCTCGAGCACCAGCGCCACCGCGCCCGCCAGCGGCGGGAGCTGCGTCACGTACGGCTGCGGGATGAGGCTGTTCTCGTCGCGGCGCACCCCCACCACCCCGACGTCGGCCTCGGGGGCCAGCGCCGTCACCGCGTCCAGCAAGCCCAGGCCTGCGCGCAGCACCGGCACGGCCACCACCGGCGAGGCCAGCCGGGAGCCGGTGCTGTCGGCGAGCGGGCTGCGCACCGGCTGCGTCGCGACGGGGACGGCCCGCAGCGCTTCGCCCACCAACAGCAGCGCCAGCCGGTGGCTGGTGGTGCGGAACGCCGCCGGCTCGGTGTCGGCGTCGCGGAGCCGCGTCAACAGCACGTCCGCCAGCGGGTGATCGAGCTGGGTGACCGCGTTCACAGCCGTGATGCTAGGTCACGCCGCCGCCGGGTGACATGATGCGGGGCCGGGTCGGAAGCTCCCGCCGAACCGGCAGCCGCCGCTGTGGCGGTGACTGTCGCTGGCATCGACGGGCGCTCTAGCATGTGCGCGGCCTTCTCGACCAGCAGGCGTGCGAGACCAACGGCGACAGGAAGCTGCGGGTGCGACGGGCGAAGATCGTGGCCACACTCGGGCCGGCGCTCGATGCGGAGGACCGGATGCGGGCGGCGCTGGAGGCCGGCATCGACGTCGTCCGGCTCAACTTCTCGCACGGAGAGCACGCCACGCATGCTGAGCGGCTCAGCCGGGTTCGCGTCCTCGCCCAGCAACTCGGGCGCAACGTCGCCAGCTTGGCCGATCTGCAAGGGCCCAAGATCCGCGTGGGTCTGATGCCACCCGACGGCGTGCAGCTGGTCAGCGGCGGCAAAGCGGTGCTGGTGCCGGGCCGGGAGGAGCTCGACGACTACGTCGATGCCGACGGCACGCCGGTGGTGCCGATCGTCTACGAGCGGCTGGCCACGGATGTGGAGCCCGGGGCGCTGGTGCTCATCGACGACGGCTCGATCCGCCTGGTGGTGTCCCGCATCGACCACGAAACGGTCACCTGCCGGGTGGTGGTGGGCGGCATCATCGGTGATCGCAAGGGCGTGAACCTGCCGGGCGTGCGGGTCTCCGCGCCGAGCCTGACCGACAAGGACCTCGCTGATCTGGAAACGGCCATCGAGCTCGGCGTCGACTGGGTGGCCCTGTCGTTCGTGCGCCATCCCGCCGACCTCATCGACGCCCGCCGGCGCGTGGCCGAGCTCGGCGGCGAAGCGCCCATCGTGGCCAAGCTCGAGCGCAGCGAGGCCATCGACAACCTCGGCGAGGTGGTGCGGGCCTCCGACGCGGTGATGGTCGCGCGCGGCGACCTGGGCGTGGAGATCGGCCCCGAGCAGGTGCCCGCGATCCAAAAGGAGATCATCCACGACGGCAACGCCGAGTCGCGCCCGGTGATCACCGCCACCGAGATGCTGGAGAGCATGATCACCGCGCCGCGCCCCACCCGGGCGGAGGCCAGCGATGTGGCCAACGCCGTGTTCGACGGCACCGACGCGTTGATGCTGTCGGGCGAGACCGCCATGGGGGACTACCCGGTGGAGTCGGTGCGGACCATGGCCCGCATCATCGAGGTGGCCGAGTCCAGCCCGCACCTGGTCCACCCCCAGCCGCCGCATCTCGGCGAGCGCGAGGTCCGCCGCGTGGTGGCCCGGTCGGCCTGCCAGGTGGCCAAGGACATCGGCGCCCGGGCGCTGGCGGTGTTCTCGATCACCGGCGGGTCGTTGCAGCTCGTGTCGGCGTTCCGCCCCCCGGTGCCGATCGTGGGGTTGACCCCCAGCGAGCTGACCCGTCGGCGGGCGGCTCTGCTGTGGGGCACCAGCGGCGAGCTGGTCCCGATGCAGGACCAGGCGGCCGAGCTCATCGAATCGGCGGAGCGGGCGCTGTCCGACTGTGGCTGGGTCGACGCCGGCGACCGGGTGGTGATCCTGACGGGACTGCCCCGCGCGGGCGGGGCGACGAACCGGATCCTGGTCCACACCGTCGGTGAGGACGTCGTGTGACCCGGGCCGCCGGTCTCACCAGACGACGTCGGCTGTGTCGGTGTCGGGCGGGGCCGCCTCGGTGAGGCGGGCGCGCAGCCGCGGCCGCAGGGAGCCGTCGGGGTCGAGCTCGTCGAGAAACCCTGCGATCGAGCCGCTGCCCCGGGCGAGCTCATCCAAACACGCCGACATCGCCGCCGCCGGCGCCCGCAGCCGCGGGTCACCGTCGATGCGGTCGGAGGTCAACCGCGCGTCGTGGCGGGGCAGCACCTCGCGCATGGGCTCGTCGCTGCGGGCGTAGTCGGCCACGACCTCGTCGACGGCCACGTCCAGCGCCAGCAGCACCAGGGCGGCCGTCACCCCGGTGCGGTCCTTGCCGACCGCGCAGTGCATCAGCGCGGGGGCCTCGATGTCGGCCAGCAGCGTCAGCACCTCCTGCAGCCGGTCGACGTTGTGTTGGGCCATCCACGCGTAGAACCGGCCTATGTCGACGCTGGTCAGGTCCCCGGTGGCGATGGCCTGGTCGGAGATGTGCGGCGGGGCGTCGAGGTCGAACGGGATTCGGTGCCAGCGGACGTAGGCGGACAGCGACGGAGGCAGCGGAGCGGCCTCGTGCTCCTCGGGTCGGCGCAGGTCGATGACCTCGGCGATGCCCAGCCTGAGGCGCAGGGCGTCGAGATCGGCCGGGGTGGCAAGCCCGGGCGCCTCGCTGCGGAACAGCACCCCCTGACGCACCCGGCGGCCGTCCCCGGCGCGGTGGCCCCCGAGATCGCGGAGGTTGGGCAGGCTGATCAAGCGGTGCTCGAGGGTGGACATGGACCCGATCTTGCCACGTGCGCCGGCTCCGGGTGGAAGCGCGTGCCGCGCGGGCAGGCGGATCGGCCGCCGCGGGTGGCGCTATCCTCCCCCGCGGCCGTGACCGGATGCCGCGCTGCGCCCCTGCCGTGTCGGAGGACGAATGGACCGATGTGAGGCCTGTGACTTCGTCTACGACGCCATCGACGTCGCGGATGTGGCCCCGCAGCTGCGGTCGATGCCGGCACGGTACGCCGAGGCGGTGACGGCAGCCGACCGCGACGGCCTGGCTCGCACCCGGCCCGAGCCCACCACCTGGTCGGCGGTGGAATACGCCTGCCACGTGCGGGATGTGTTGGCGATCC
>CAYQMQ010000158.1:0-5295 GCA_964418395.1 uncultured Actinomycetota bacterium | reverse complement strand
ACGGCAGCAGGCCGCCGAAGCAGTCGGAGCTGAACAGGATCCGCGACCGGTCGTCATAGAAGCCGACCGTGCCGGGGTTGTCGAACAGCGGCGGCTGCAGCGCCGCCAGGGTTCGATCACCCACCGTGACCCGCTCGCCGGCGTTGATGAGGTGCACCCGGTCGGGCGGGATCGGGGCGGTGAGCTGGAGCCGGCCGAAGCTCAAGAAGTTGGTCAGCAGCCGGGCGTGCGGAGCGGCCTCGAGGATCGCGAAGAGGCTGCCGGTGTGGTCGGGATCGTCATGGGTGAGCGCGACCCAGGCCAACTCCTCGGGCCGAATCAGCGCCCACACGGCCTCGAGGAAGCCGTCCTGGTGCAACGGGATACCGCTGTCGATCAGGGTCGGCTCGGCGCCCTCGATGAGGAAGGCGTTGACGTTGAGGATCCCGAAACCGGGCAGCGGGACGTGGGTGGGCAGCACGTGCACGTCGGGGGCCACCCGGAACGGCTTGCCGAGGACGGGCTCGGTCATGGCTGGCTCCTTCCTCTGTGTGCGGCGAGGACGCCGAGCGGTCGACCGGATCACTCGGGGCAGGAGACCTTGGGGTTGGTCGGGTTGAACACGCCCTCGGGGTTGCCCTGCCACACCCAGGCATGCAGCGATGCCGGGACGGGTGGGTGCGGGTCGTCGAACGGCTCGCCGAACAGCGAGGTGGACTCATCGGAAGAGAGGTACTCGACCGCCACGAGTTCGAAGTTCCCCTCCTCTCCCCTGGGGGCGTAGACCAGCACCTCCGGGTCGGTGTGGTCGACCACGTCGTCGGCTTGGAACTGCCCATTCTTCGGCGGGAGGAGGTCCTCCTTCAGGGCGTGGTGGCCCATGCCGGGCACGCAGTGGTCGTCCAGCACGTAGCCATCATCCTCGGCGGCCGCCAAATCCTGGTACTGGCTCGTGGCCTCCCGGACCTCGGCCAACATGCGGTTGGTGTCCGAGTCGGTCTCCTCGGGGGCGGCCAGCACGGGCAACGCCAGCAACGCGGTTAGTCCCACCACCCCCAGCACGATGATCATGCGGGTCGAGCTCATCGACGGCTCCTTCCTGTCGACACGGCTGGCGCGGTCACGGCCGCGCCGCCGTGGTCGGTCTGCTGCCGCTTGCGGTGGGCACGGTGGATCTAAGACCCGCCTGGACACATCGGGCGGATGCCGTAGATCGCCGCAGCGGAGGCCTTAGATGGTCGGATCCCCACCATCGGCGGAGGGGCGCGTCCCCCTAGAGAGCCCCGGCGGTGAGGGCTTACCCTCGGGGCATGAAATGCTGGGGGGCTAGTGCGGAGCTGATCGGCCGACAAGACGAGCTCGCCGAGCTCGAGGCGTGTCTGGTCAGCGCCGAAGGGGGCGAGCCCGGCGTCGTGTTGCTGAACGGCGAAGCGGGGGTGGGCAAATCGCGCCTGCTCGACGCGTTCGCCCAGCGGGCCGCGGCCCGGGCTCGGGTGCTCATGGGTGGGTGTGTCGATCTGAGTGAGGGGGGTCTGCCGTTCGCGCCCGTGGTGGAGGTGTTTCGGCGTCTGTCGCGAGACCTCGGCGCGCAGCGGATGGCCGAGGTGCTGGGAGCCAACCGGTTCGAGCTGGCCCGGCTCGTGCCGCAGCTGTCCAGCGAACGGGTGACGCCCACCGAGCGGATGGTCTCGGGGTCGCAGTCGGCGCTGTTCTCGGCGGTGCTCGACGCGTTCGAGAACCTCGCCGGGGACCAGCCCCTGGTGGTGGGCGTAGAGGACCTCCACTGGGCGGACCAGTCGACCCTCGCGTTGCTCACCTATCTCGCCGGCAACCTCCGCGGCGCCCCGGCGCTGTTCGTCGCGACACTTCGCACCGACGAGCTGCATCACCCGAATCCGCTGCGGCCGCAGCTGACCGAGCTCGCGCGGATGCCCACCGTCACCCAAATGGGCCTGGCCCCCCTCGACCGGGACGCGGTGGCGGCGCAAATCGCCGGCCTCACCGGTGAGAAACCGGATCCAGCCGTGGTGGACGAGATCACCGCGCGCTCCGACGGCAACCCGTTTTTCGTCGAAGAGCTCATCGCCGCACGCAAGAGCGGCGGCGCCGCCGGCCCCCCGCAAAACCTCCGAGCCGTCCTGCTGTCCCCGCTCGACGGGCTGCCCAAGAAGACGCGGCAGCTGGTGGACGTGGTCGCGGCTGTGGGCCGCCCGGCCGGGCACCGGCTGCTCGGGGCGATCACCGGCTATCACGGCGCCGAGCTGTCCGACCTGCTGCGCCCCGCTGTCGACCGCTCTCTGCTGGTGGAGGACGAAGACGCCCGCTACGGCTTCCGTCACGCGCTCACCCGGGAGGCGGTCTACGACGAGCTGCTGGCCTCCGAGCGGACTGTGCTGCACCACACCATCGCGGTGGCGCTGGCGGCCCACCGCCACCTCGCCGACAGCGAGAACGTCGACGCCGAGCTCGCCCACCACTGGAACGCCGCCGAGGCCTTCCCCGAGGCGTTCGCCGCTTCTCTCGCCGCCGGCGAGCGATCACGGCAGATGGGTGCCGATGAGGCAGCGCTGGGCCACTACGAGCGCGCCCTGGCGCTGTGGGACCACCGCGACGAGGCGGCGCCGGCGCGCCTGGAGGTCCTCCTGGCCGGCGCCGAGGCCGCCCACCGCGCGGGTGCCTACCGCCAGGAGGCCGCCCACCTGCAAGCGGCGATGGACGAAGACGACACCCGGGGGGGACTCCAGGAGGCGGACCTGCGGCGCCGCTTCGCCCTGGCGCTCAGCCGCCTGGGGGAGCTCAAGACCGCCCACCAACAGATCGACCGCGCCCGCGATCTCGTCCTGGACGCACCCCACTGCTCGCGACGCGCCTATGTGCTCGCCTGGTACGCGCGGTCCGTCCTGGTCGGCATGTCGCCGGAGGTGGCGATCGAGCCGGCGCAGGAGGCGTTGCGGGCGGCACGCGCCGCCGAGGCCCGCCACCCGGAGGCGAAAGCGCTGATGCTTCTGGGCGATGGGCTCTGCGCCCGCAACCGATGGGACGAGGGGCTCGCCCGGCTCCGGCAGGCGTTGGCCATCGCCGTCGACCTGGACGACACCGACCTCCTGACGTGGGCCTACCACGATCTGCTGCTGGCCCTCGTCACCGCCCAGCGCCACGACGAGGCCCAGGCGCTCACCGAACGGGCCCTGGCGTGGCTGCACGACGGCGCCGACCGCGACCCCGCCACGGCGCTGCTCACCGCCAAGGTCGCCTGGCAACTGCTCGCCGTGGGCGAGTGGCAGCGCGCAGCGAGCCTGCTCGCGCGCACGGCCCGCCAATCGCTGACCGGCTTGCGCCGGGCCGGGCTGCACGAGGTGCGGGCCCTGCTGCACCTGTATCAAGGGTCGCTGGACGCCGCTGATCGCGACCTCGCGGAGGCACACGCCGCCGGAGCGACCAGCGACCGGCAGTCCGCCCGGCCCTGGTTCACCCTCGAGACGATCCGGGCGACGCTCGCAGGCGACCCCGACGCCGCCCGGGAGGCCAGCGAGGCCGCCGGGGCCTGCGATCCGGTGTGGGAGATCGACACCCATCCGCTGGTCCACCTCGTGCGCGCCGAGGTCGACGCCGCCCTGGCGACCTCCGACCCCAACCGGCACGCCCGGCTTCAGCGCGCCCGCGACACGCTGGCCGAGCTCCAGCGACAGCAGCGAGGGGCCGGGCAGGCGTTCACCCAGCGGTGGGGCTGGCAACGCGACGCGCTGCGCGCCGAAGCCGAGCTGTCCCGCGCCGAGAACCCCGAGCCGGGTCTGTGGCGGGCGTTGCGCGACGGCGAGCCCCACGCCTGCTGGCGTGTCTACAACCGGTGGCGCCTCGCCGAGGCCCTCCTGACCACCGGCCACCACGAAGAGGCCGCCGCCGAGCTGTCCCACGGCCACGCCGAGGCCTGCCACCTCGGCGCCGACCGGCTCCGCGACCAGCTCGAGGACCTGGCACGCCGGGGCGGGGTGGCCCTTCCCGGCGTTGAGCCCGCTGCCGACATCCCCGAGCTCACCCCCCGCGAGCGCGAGGTCCTCCGCCTCGTTGCCCAGGGGCGCACCAACCACGAGATCGCCAAGGCCCTCTACATCGCTCCCAAGACCGCCTCGGTCCACCTCTCCAACATCCTGACCAAGCTGGGGGTCGACAACCGGCTGCAGGCTGCGGCCGTCGCCCATCGCCACGGCGTCGGCCAACCGGGGCCGGCGTCGAGCGAGCGCGAACCCGCTACGTGAGCGGCGGCTACTCGCCGTCCCCGCGCCAGAAGTCCGGCACGTCGCGGGCCAGGTGGAAGCCGTCGAAGGGCGCGGTCGCCTGCGCCTCGCCCACCGGCATCGGTGGCTCGCGCAACAGCGGCCCGCCGCCGTCGACGCGCAGCGTCTCGCCGGTGACGAACGCCGCCGCCGGGCTGAGCAGATAGCACACGGCGGCGCTGACCTCGCTCTCGGTGCCGATGCGCCCCAGCGGCACCTTGCGGCCGGTGGCCGCGGCCGCCCGCTGCACGTCCTCCTCGTAGGTGGCCATGCCCGAGGAGTAGACGAGTCCGGGCGCGACGGCGTTGACCCGCACACCGCGGGCGGCCCACTCGACCGCCAGCGTCTGGGTGAGGTTGACCACGCCGGCGCGCGCCGCCCCGGTGTGGGCCATGAACGGGAAGCCGTTCCACATGTCGGCGACGATCGACACGATCGCGCCGCCGTGCTCGCCCATCCACTGCCGCAGCGCCGCGGTGCTCATCAGGAACGTGCCGGTGAGGTTGAGATCGACCACGCTGCGCCACCCGTTGGCGCTGATGTGCTCGGCCGGGGCGGGGAACTGCCCGCCGGCGTTGTTGACCAGCCCGTCCAGCCGCTCGTGGCGGTCGAGCACCCCGGCGACGCACGCCTCGACCCGCTCGGCGTCGCGCACATCCACGGTGAGCCAGTCACACGCCCCGTCGGCATCAGCGATCTCAGCCGCGGTGGCGCGCAACAGGTCCTCCCGACGTCCGGCCAGCACCGGCGTCGCCCCCAGCGCGGCCAGCTCGTGGGCGATGCAGCGGCCGATGCCGGTGCCGCCGCCGGTGACCAGCACCACCTGGTCGGCGAAGAGCCCGTCACGGTAGATGGTGGCGAAGCGCGGTGGCACCGGAAGGCCTTTCGAGCGGGTCCGTCACCAAGGAAACCGTAGGGGCAGGCCGGGGATGAAAACCGGGACGCCGCAACGTTTACAAGGAGGTTACCGTACGGTAACATTACTACTGAGTAACCACGGTTGCCGCAGCCCGCAGCGACCGGCTCAGGGGCCGCAAGGAGC
>CAYQMQ010000157.1:0-5306 GCA_964418395.1 uncultured Actinomycetota bacterium | reverse complement strand
GTCCCGTCGCTGACGGCGCTGCTGGACGCCGACGACGTCGACGTGCCGGTGGTGATCACCAACCCCGACCGGCCCCGCGACCGCGGTCACCGTGTTGCCGCCCCGCCGGTCAAGGACGCCGCCCTCGCCGCTGGCGTGGAGGTGTGGCAGCCCACCAAGCCCACTGAGATCGCCGGCGACCTCGCCGCGCTGGGCTGCGACGCGGCCGCGGTGGTCGCCTACGGCGCGATCCTGCCCGCCGAGGTGCTGGCCACCACCCGCCACGGGTTCGTCAACCTGCACTTCTCGCTGCTGCCGGCCTGGCGCGGCGCCGCGCCCGTGCCCCACGCGATCCTCGCCGGCGAGACCACCACCGGCGTGACCTGCTTCCTGCTGGACGCCGGCATGGACACCGGCCCGATCCTGCTCACCCACCGCGAGCCGATCCGCGCCGACGACACCGCCGCCACCCTCACCGACCGCCTGGCCGAGCGCGGGGCCCCGTTGCTGGTCGATGCCCTGCGCGGGCTGGTGGCCCGCACGATCACGCCTCAGCCCCAGCCGGCCGAGGGCGCGTCGTTGGCGCCCAAGCTGACCAGCGACGAGTCGCGGCTGGACTGGTCGCAGCCCGCCCACGCCCTCGAGCGCGCCGTGCGCGCCTTCGATCCGGTGCCCGGCGCCCACACCACCCTCGGCGGCCGGCGGGTCAAGGTGATCCGCGCGGCCGTCGTCGACACCCCCGACGACCCCCACGCCGCCCCCGGCACCGTCGTCTACGCTGACGAGGCCGGCCCGGTCGTCGTCTGCGGCGACGGACGCGGCCTGCGCCTCGAGCAGGTCCAGCCCGCCGGCAAAGCGGCCATGGACGGCCGCGCGTTCGTGAACGGCTATCAGCCGGTGGGCGCCAGGCTTGGCACGTGACATGACCGCTCGGCCCCCCAGCGCCGGCTCTGGCGCCCAGCGGGGCGAGGGCGCCGACCCGCTGAGCCAGCCGGGGGTGGCCGCCCGCGTGGCCGCGCTGCGCGCCCTCGAGCGGATGCGCGACGAGGACGTGTGGGCGACCGCGGCGGTCCATGCCGCGCTGGCCCACAGCACGCTGGACCAGCGCGACCGGGCCTTTGCCGCCTCGTTGGCCTACGAGACGCTGCGGTGGCAGGGCACCCTGGACTGGGCCCTGTCGCACGCCTGCCGTCGACCCCTCGACGAGCTGGAGGTCGGGGTGCGCGACGCGCTGCGGCTGGGCGCCTGGCAGCTGCTGTACGGCCACGTCCCGGATTCCGCGGCGGTGTCGACCACCGTCACCGCCGCGGGGCACGTGGTGGGCGGCCGGGCTCGCGGGTTCGTCAACGGCGTGCTGCGCGGGCTGGCCCGCCAGCGCGACACGCTCCCGTGGCCGGACCGCTCGTCCGACGAGGGTCGGGCGTTGGCGCTGGGCTATCCCGAATGGATCGTGGCCGAGGCGCGGGCGCGGTTCGGCGACCGGGCTGACGCGGTGCTGGCCGCCGGCAACGTCGCTCCCGGGGCCACGCTGCGCGCCACCGGCGGGCCGTCCGCCCGCGACGCGCTGCTGGCTGAGCTCGCCGAGGCCGGGGTGAGCGCACAACCCGGGTGGTATGCGCCCGAGTCGGTGCGCGCGCCGGGGGCCGACCCCGGGCGGCTGGCCTGCGTGGCCGAAGGGCGGGCGGTAGTCCAGGACGAGGCCTCCACCCTGGTGGGCCGTTGTGCGCCGGAAGCCCCGGGCGGGTGGGCCGTCGACGTGTGCGCCGCCCCCGGTGGCAAGGCCACCCATCTGGCCGAGGAGGGCTTCAGCGTGGCGGCCGGCGACGTGCACGCGGGCCGCGTGGCCGCGATGGCCGACACCGTGGCCGGTCATCCCCGGTCGGCTGCCGTTTGGCCACTGGCCGCTGATGGCCGCCGCCCGCCGTTCGCGCCTGGCCGCGCGGCGGCGGTGCTGGTCGACGCGCCGTGCACCGGCCTCGGCGTGGTGCGCCGCCGGCCCGAGCTGCGCTGGCGGCTGCGCCCGGAGGACGTGACCGCCCTCGCCGAGCTCCAGCGCGAGCTCGTCACCGCCGCCGCGGCCCTCGTCGCCCCGGGCGGGCGGCTGATCGTCAGCGTCTGCACCTGGACGCGCCGGGAGACCGTCGACGCGGCCGCGGTGACCGACCAGGCGTTGCAACCGGGGTTCGTCGGGGAGCGGGCCGCGGCCCTCGAGGGCGTGGGCACCGCCGACGATCACGGCCCGGGCGTGCAGTTGAGCCCGGACACCGACGCGGTCGACGGCATGCACGTCGCGGTGTGGCGCCGACGAACCGAACCGGGCTGAGCCGCGCGGCGATCGCGATCGGGCCAGATCGTGCCGACGCGCGTTTCGGCCCCAGTCTGCGTAGGACATCCTCATATGATAATTTTGTCCGATAACTCTGATACGAGTGGTTCATCCACAGCGATCGCGGATCCGAACGGTACGGCGCGGATGCCGTGAGAGGGTCCAATTCTGTGCCACACACGCCCGATCAGGCCGAGAAGGCCATCGAGGGCCTCCTGGGCCGGATGTACACGCGTCTGGAGCTGGACGCGGGTGGGATCTCCGGGTTGCCCGCTGTGCCGTTTCGGGTGGACGAATCGTTGGACGCTCGCCAACTCGCCACCGTGCGCTTGTTGACCACGACCCTGGCGGAGTACTTCAGCGCACACGAGACGCTCTCCCGGGTTGTCGAGGGTCGGCGCGATCGGCTCTGCGACGTCGCCGCCAACGGCGAGATCACGATGGTGGCCCAGCCGATCAAGCGGCTTGCCACTGGCAAGACGGTGGGCGTGGAGGCCCTGGCGCGGTTTCCCACCCTCGATCAGGGGCCCGCCGAGGTGTTCACCGAGGCGTGGCATGTCGGGGTTGGTCTCGAGCTCGAGCTCGCCGCCGTCGAGGCCGCCATCGACCTGCTCGACAAGATCCCCGACGACGTCTATCTGTCGGTCAACGTGGCCCCCGTCACGCTGGCCGCGGCCCGTTTTCTGGATCGGGCGACGTCGTTGCCGCCCGGCCGGCTCGTGGCCGAAGTCACCGAGCACGCCATCATCGACGACTACGCGTCGGTGGCGAGCGCCGGGCGACGGCTGCGGGAGGCCGGGGTGCGGTTCGCCGTCGACGACGTCGGCTCCGGGTTTGCGGGGCTGGAGCGCATCATCCGCACCAACCCCGACATTCTCAAGGTCGACAAGTCGCTGGTGCGCGACATCGACACCAGCCCCGCTCGCCACGCCATGGTGGGGGCGCTGGCCGTGGTGGCCGCCGAGGTGAGCGCCAGCCTGGTCGCTGAGGGCATCGAGACCAGCGCCGAACTCGCCGCGCTTTGCGGTCTCGGCGTGGACTACGGGCAGGGTTTCCATCTGGCCAGGCCCCACCACCTGCACGGAGCCGGTCAAGCAGCGCAGCGGTAGCGACTCTGGCGGTAGCCTGGCCGCGCACCCGACCGATGTCCCGCCCACGCCCGGCCCGGCGACCCTGGCCGGTGGCCTCTGCTCGCCTTGGAAACTTGCCGTGGATGACCGCGCTGCGATGAACCACGCGCTCGCGCTCGCCGAGCGGGCCCGGGGGCGGGTGAGTCCGAACCCGGCGGTGGGTTGTGTGATCGTCGCCGACGGGAACGTGGTGGGCGAGGGGTGGACCCAGGCGCCGCCCGGGCCGCACGCGGAGGCGGTGGCCTTGACCGCGGCGGGCGAGGCCGCTCGGGGGGCGCAGGCGTATGTGACGCTGGAGCCGTGCGCTCATCACGGGCGTACGCCGCCGTGCGCCGAGGCGCTGATCGAGGCGGGCGTCAGCCGGGTGGTCTACGCCGTGGCCGATCCGGTCGCCCCGGCCGGGAGCGGGGCGGCACGTCTGCGCGAGGCGGGCGCGACGGTCGAGCAGGACCGGGAAGCCGAGCCGGCGGCGGCGCGCCAAGTCGCCGCGCACCTGCATGCGGCGCGCACCGGCCGGCCGCTGGTGGTCGTCAAGCTCGCCGTCAGCCTCGATGGCCGACTGGCGGCCGCCGACGGGACCTCGCAGTGGCTCACCGGGCCCGCCGCGCGTCAGCGGGCCCATCGTTCGCGGGCGGAGGCCGACGCGGTCTTGGTCGGAGCTGGCACGGCCGTCGCCGACGACCCGCGGCTGACCGTGCGCGATCCGGACCAGGTCTGGGACGGGCCGCAGCCGCTGCGGGTGGTGCTCGACGGCCGCGCCCGCCTGTCCCCGGAGGCGGCGGTGGCCGACACCAGCGCCGCGCCGACGCTCGTGGTGGTGGGGTCGGAAGCCGACCCGTCACGCGTCGCGGCTCTGGAACGCGCTGGCGTGGAGGTCGTCGCGGTCGACGCGGACCGCAGCGACGGCGCTGACCTTCACGCTGTGCTCGGCGGTCTCTGGAAGCGCGACGTGCGCCAGGTGCTGGTCGAAGGCGGGGCGACGCTGGCCGGGGCGGTCGTCCGGGCCGGCTTGGCGGATCGCCTCGAGATGCATGTGGCCGCCGCGCTGCTGGGTGAGCACGGTCTGCCGGCGCTGTCCGGTCTGCCGGTGGCGACCCTTGCCGAGGCGCCACGCTTCGCCGTCGACGAGGTGGTGCGTTGCGACGACGACCTCGTGGTGACCTACGTTCGCCGGCCCGACCAGGAAGGCACGTGATGTTCACCGGCATCGTCGAGGAGATGGGCGAGGTCGTGGCGGTTCACGCCCAGCCCCCCGCCTCGCTGCAGATCGCCTGTCGCACCGTGATCGCCGACGCCACGGTGGGCGAGTCCATCAGCGTGGCGGGGTGCTGTCTGACCGTCACCGCCGTGCATCCCCCGGGCGAGCGTCACGAGGGAGCCGATGCGCCGCGGCCGGGATTCATCGCCGAACTGATGGGCGAGACGCTGGCGCGGACCAGCCTCGGCGACCGCCGGGCGGGCGAGCGCGTCAACCTCGAACGACCGTTGCGGCCCGACGGCCGGCTCGGCGGCCACCTGGTGCAGGGCCACGTCGACGCCGTGGCCGAGATCGTGGCGCTTGCGCCGCAGGGGGAGTGGACGCTGATGTGGTGCTCGCTGCCCGAGACCGTGGCCCGGTACGTGGTCGAGAAGGGGTCGATCACGGTGGAAGGCGTGTCGCTGACCGTCGCCACGGTCGAGGACGACCGCTTCGCGGTGGGGCTGATCCCCCACACGCAGCAGGTGACGACTCTGGGATCGCTGACGGTCGGCGATCGCGTCAACCTGGAGGTCGACGTGGTGGCCAAGTACGTCGAGCGATTGCTCGCCGGGAGAGCCGCGACGCCGTACGATCCGGGGGTGCAAGACCTAAACGAGTCGCTCAAGTAGCG